>DATCAX010000427.1:0-10418 GCA_036512375.1 Candidatus Angelobacter sp.
AAGCGGGGTACTTCAATGAGCCGGCGATTGCCGTGAACTCCAAAAATCCGCAGCAACTGGTAACCGCCTGGCAGGTGAACGCCAGCGCCGCTTATTCCAAAGACGGAGGACAAACATGGAAGATTGCCGAGGGGACCGCGCCCGGAGAGTACCGCATTTCTGGCGACGTTTCTCTTGCATATGACGCCTCAGGCCACGCAATTTTGTGCTACATCGCTTTTGACAAGCTGGGCAGTGCGAACTACTGGGCGCACGGCGCCACTCGCAACGGTATCTTCATCCGCCGCTCACTCGATGGCGGCCTCACCTGGGAGCATGACGCAAGAACCGTGATTTCCCATGAATCAACATCGGGCATTCCTTTTGAAGACAAGCCCTGGGTTATTGCAGACACCAGCGGACCGCACGCCGGAAACCTTTACGTCGGATGGACTCAGTTCACTCTGGCCGCGAGCGATCTCTTGTTCTCGCGCTCTACAGATGGCGGTGTCACGTGGTCCAGCCCAATCAAGCTCAGCAGCGTCTCCGGCTTGCCGCGTGATGACAATGGCGCGCTGGAAGGTTTCCATGGCGTGGTTGCACCTGATGGCGCGCTTTATACGATCTGGGACGCGCGTGACGGAATCATGATGGCTGTCTCCCATGACGGCGGCGCCAGCTTTACTAAAGAGCGACTGATCATTCCGGCGGGTCCTGGCTACTTCGGAATCACAGGCGTCTCACGCTCCAATGGGTTTCCCCAGATTGGTATGGATCCGGGACCCGGCAATCATGGCGGCAATCTCTATGTGGCCTGGAGCGATTACAGCAATGGCGACGTCGATGCCTTCGTTTCATTATCTGCCGACCACGGTGAAACCTGGAACACACCCGTGCGCGTCAACAGCGATCCCATCCACAATGGTAAAGACCAGTTCTTTCAATGGATGGCCGTTGACCCGCTAAGTGGCGCTGTGAACCTGGTTTTCTACGACCGTCGCACAGATAATAAGGAAACCACGGTAACTCTGGCCCGCTCTACCGATGGTGGCAAAACCTTCCTGAATTACGCGTGGGATCCCGACACCTTCACCGCTGAAGGCGATTTCCTGGGTGACTATCTGGCTATCACCGCGTTTGGAAATAAGGTTTTCGGCGCCTGGGCGCACCAGACGTCAGATGAAGCCAAGACTGAAAGCGGCAAGAAAACGCGAACCGTGCTGCGCGTGGGAAGCGCGGATTTTAATTGATGGAATCGATCAGCATGGGACGGCCATTTCAGTTGCAAGCGGGCCCGACTTCCACGAATTAGAAAGTAAAAAAGGAGCAGCGCAGGGCTCTGCTCCTTCATAACATTCCTAAAAACTTCAGTTCGGTTGCAGCACAATCACCTTGTCAGACCCACCGTCGCATACATATGTCAAACCGGTAGCCTGGTTCACGCTGATTCCATCAGGAAAGGCCGCCGGAACAGGCAGCGTTTGTAAAGTCTGGTTGGTTTTGCCATCGATAATGGTCACGCTGGAACTGCTGCCGTTGGCCACGTAAACTTTGTTGTTGAGCAAGTTCACATCGACCGCGTGAGGAAACTCTCCCGTTGGGACCTGGGTGACGTTCTGGTTCGTTGCTCCATCAATCACGACCAGCGCCCCGTCCACCCCTTGGGTGACGTAAGCGCGATCAAGGAGGAAATTAGTAGCTATGTTCCCGACTCCGAAATCCTCCGGGATAGTCGCGAGTTGCGCGTTAGTATCGCCGTCGAAAACAAGGACTTCCCCGGGAAACCCTCCACCCACGACGTAGAGACGGTTGGTTTTTGGATTCACCGCGATGCCTGCGGGCTGGTTAAAGACCGGGACCTGGGTGATGATGGTATTGGTCCTGCCGTCAATCACAATGTATTGGCCGTTATCGGCGTCGCTCGCGTAGATGCGGTTCGTTATTGGATTTACCGCCAGCCCCTGCAACCCGATAGAGCTGCCGCTGTTAATCGGAATGGCGGTAATTAATTTATTGTTATTGCCGTTAATGACGGCGATCGTGCATGACGCAGAACTAAAGCTGCAACTGGTGGCATAAATGCGGTCGGTAATCACGTTGACAGCCACTGCGACGGTATTTCCCCCGACATCGATTCTGGCTGTGACCTGCTGCGTCTTGCCATCGATCACCGCAACCTGCTTCAGCCCATTGACGGCGACGTAAATCCTGTTGGTCTTTAGGTTGGCCGCTACAGCCGCGGGCGCACTGCCCACTGTAATGGTAGTCAGGACAGAATCTGCCCTCACCGGTAAGCAGGTTAAAAAGGTTAAGACAAGAAGGCTAGAGAGACTTAAGGTCGCTTTCTTCATACAGGACTTTCTCCGTTCAATTGAAGTCCAGGGGTGCTCAATACCGCAGCAACTCTCATGCCAATCAAATCAGAGGAGAGCTGCTGCTGGACGAGTACGCTTCAGGGTGTCTTTGGGAAGGCGGGTTCCACTTTTGTGCCTGCGGGGACGCACAAGCAACGCCCCAAAGACAGGATTAAGGCGCCCACAATGGCGCTTCGCGGATGGAGATGTATCTTTCTCCGCAACGTTCTGTTTCTGTTGGTCATCGCATTCACAGCATGCCTACCGATATTCGCATTGGCACCTCCGGCTATCACTACAAGCACTGGATAGGAACCTTTTATCCGCCGAAGACGCCGGCGTCAAAGATGCTTGAATATTATGTGCGGCACTTTGACACATTGGAGTTGAACAATAGCTTCTATCGTCTTCCGACCATCGCCGCGTTTGAATCCTGGCGTGACGCTACGCCGAAAAACTTCGTGTTCGCCGTGAAGGCCAGCCGCTTCATCACGCATAACAAGAAACTCAAAGACCCTGAAAATGCTCTCGATAACATTCTTCCTCGGGCTGAGCATCTGGGCAAAAAGCTCGGTCCCGTGCTCTTTCAACTTCCGCCAAAGTGGAAAGTAAACCTGGAGCGACTGGAAGGCCTGCTTCAGATTCTTCCCCGCAAACGTCGTTACGCATTTGAATTCCGTGAACTGAGCTGGATGACTCCGGAAGTCAATCGCCTGCTTGAGGGCTACAATGCGGCTTTCTGCATTTACCAGCTAGCGGGGTATCGCTCTTCTTTCGACATCACCGCTGATTTCGCTTATGTCCGCCTTCATGGTCCAGACTCAGGAAAATATCAGGGCAGTTACAGCAAGTCTCAGCTGGGTGAATGGGCTCGGCACATTGAGCGGTGGTCAGCAAAGTTGAAAGCCATCTACATTTACTTCGATAACGACCAGGCCGGTTACGCGGCACAGAATGCGTTGGAGTTGAAACAGATGGTCTTTGGCCGGTCGCGCGAAAACACGCCATCCGCCGCCTGATGAGCTCGCGAAATTTAAAGTGGAATAAATTCTGCTCTGGCCGGTTATTCAGCTAAATTTGTTCCTGAATAAAATTCTTGAGTGGTCGGGGGAAACTACTTGCGGAAGACGCTTGGCGTCATACTTTTGTTCGTAGCAACAGCCGCGTGGGCTCAAGAAGGTAACCCCGATAACCCGGAGGCCAATCCCGGCCGTCCCACGGTATCAACGCCGGCCACACTCACGCCAGTTGGTTATCTCCAATTTGAGACCGGCGTACTGGGCGCACAGCATTCCCCTGATCTGCCCAACCAGGTGAGTTTTAATGAGGTGATAAAGTTTTCGCTGAATCAGCGCGTGGAATTGCTTCTGCAAACCCAGCCATTCGCTCACTCAGACCTCGGGGTTTTGCGGTCCAATGATCCGGGCGACATTTCCGCGGGACTTCAGGCGGTGGTTTTGCCGGGCACCAAGAAGAGACCAACAGTTTCTGTAAGCTATTTCCGGCGGGTCTTCGGCGGGACCGCGCCTGACCTGGACATTGGCTCCAATCGCCAGTCAGCGCTGCTTCTGCTTTCAACGGATATTGTTGGATTTCACGTGGACACCAATGCAATCTTCAATGAGCAAATTCAGGACGCTCGACACCGCGCTCAATTCGGCCAGACGCTTTCCATTTCGCATGGTCTTCCGCGGCATTTTGGGCTGGGTGGCGAACTCTGGCATTTTACGCAGCCATTTCAAAATGGGCATGCCGCCGGTTTTCTGTTTGGACCAACCTATACGCCACGGCCAAATCTGGTTTTCGATACGGGATTCAATCGCGGCCTAACCTCAACCAGCACACGGTGGGAGGTTTTTCTGGGTTTCACTTATCTGCTGCCAAAGAAGCTGCTTTAGGTGCCGCAGCTAATTCTTCGGCTTGCCTGCGACGTCAAGCCTTGATGTGGCACGGTCAAACGCGGCTTGCGCTTCCGCGTTGCCTTCTGGCCCGGCCTTCTGCAACTCAGCCTCGGCCTTTCTCTTTGCCGCCTCGGCGCGGGCGGTATCAATCTCTTCCGCTTTTTCCGCCGTCTCCGCAAGGATGGTCACTTTATTTTGCAGCACTTCGGCAAATCCCCACGCCACCGCGACTCGCTTGGTCTGGTTGCCGTTGCGATAGCTGATTTCGCCGACGGCCAGTTCAGTGATCAGCGGTGCATGGCCCGGCAGCACGCCGAGATACCCGGTCTTGCCAGGGATTTCGATGTATTCCGCGGCTTCATTCACTACCAGCCGCTCCGGCGTGACGATCTCGAGTTGGATGGTCTCTGCCATTGCTTACGCTGCTGCTCCGGATTTCATCTTCTCCGCCGCTTCCAGCACTTCTTCAATCGCGCCCTTCATATAAAAGGCCTGTTCCGGAACATCATCGTGCTTGCCTTCGATGATCTCCTTAAAGCTGCGCACCGTGTCGGCGACTTTTACAAAGCGGCCTTCCATACCAGTAAACTGCGAAGCCACAAAGAACGGTTGTGACAGGAACTTCTGCACCTTGCGGGCGCGTGACACCGTCAGCTTGTCTTCTTCGCTCAGTTCCTCAATACCTAAAATGGCAATGATGTCTTGCAAGTCCGTATAACGCTGCAGGATTCGCTTCACTCCCTGGGCCACGTCGTAATGCTCCTGGCCCACGATGTGTGGATCAAGAATGCGGGAAGTTGATTGCAGTGGATCGACCGCCGGATAAATTCCGATTGCCGTCAGCGGACGCGAAAGCACGGTCGTAGCGTCAAGGTGGGCGAAAGTTGTGGCCGGGGCGGGATCGGTAAGATCATCGGCGGGCACGTAAATTGCCTGCACTGAGGTGATCGATCCGCGTTTGGTCGAGGTAATGCGCTCCTGCAATTCGCCCATTTCCGTCGCCAGGTTAGGCTGATAACCCACGGCGGAAGGCATGCGGCCCAGCAGCGCAGACACTTCAGATCCGGCCTGGGTGAAACGGAAAATGTTGTCGATAAAGAGCAGCGTGTCCGCGCCTTCTTCGTCACGGAAATACTCCGCTACGGTCAATCCCGTAAGCGCCACGCGCAAGCGCGCACCCGGCGGCTCAGTCATCTGGCCGTAAATCAGTGATGCTTTTGATTCCGCCGCAACCCCCGGCTTGATCACGCCGGACTCGGTCATTTCTATCCACAGATCATTGCCTTCGCGGGTGCGCTCGCCCACGCCGGCAAATACTGAGTAGCCGCCATGGTGCTTGGCCACGTTGTTGATCAGTTCCATGATCACAACCGTCTTGCCCACACCGGCGCCGCCAAACAGGCCGATCTTCCCGCCCTTCAAAAAAGGCTGGATCAGATCAATGACTTTCACGCCGGTCTCAAACATCTCAGCTTTGGTTGACTGCTCGTCGAACGCCGGAGCCGGACGATGAATGGGCAGTCTCTTGGCCGCGTTGATCGGGCCTAGCGCGTCCACCGGCTCGCCGATCACGTTCATCACGCGGCCCAGCGTCTCTTTGCCCACCGGCACAGAAATGGGACCGCCGAGATCATGGGCGTTCATGCCGCGCACCATGCCGTCCGTGGCCTGCATCGCGACCGTGCGCACGCGGCCTTCGCCCAGATGCTGTTGCACTTCTAACACCACGTCAATCGGGTCAGGCACTTTGAAGCCTTCACTCGTGACACGCAGCGCCTGATAAATCGGCGGCAGATTGCCGTCTGAAAATTCCACGTCAACCGCGGGACCCGCGATCTGTATCACCTTGCCAACATTTTGAGTCGCCATAAAATCCTTTATAAGTGCGTCATCTCGAAGGCCGATTTTGCCAGCCCGAAAACAAAACCCGTAATTCCGAAGGCCGTCTAGCGGGCCCGCGCTTTTACCAGCAGGCGAGTAGGCCGAGGGACCTTGTGTTTTTAAATTCCAAATACCTTTTCATGCTGGCCTACTGTGCCGCGGCTGCTCCGCTCACAATTTCAATAATTTCTTTGGTAATTTTCGCCTGGCGGGCCCGGTTCATTGCCAGCGTGAGCGAATCGATCATGTCTGAAGCGTTGCTGGTGGCTGAATCCATGGCAGTCATGCGTGCCGCATGCTCGGCCGCTTCAGATTCCAGCATGGCCCGGAACAACTGCACGGAAATGTATCGTGGCAGCAGATCGCGGAACAGCACTTCCGGTGGCTGCTCGTAAATGTAATCCACCTGAGACGTGCCAAAGTCCGCGGCCTTCTTGTCCATTTCGGTGGTGTCTGCGCCGCGGACGCCAACCCCGGTATGTTTCGCCGCTTCCAGTCGCTGTTTGAGCTGCTCTTCCGTGGTCTCCTCGGTCATCTCGTGCACTTGTTCGCCAATCGCGCGAATCGGAAGCACGTCGTCAACCACCAGGCGTTGCGCAATGACTGACTTGAACTCGTTGTAAACGATGTAAACCGAATCAACTTTTCCTTCGGTATAAAGATGTGTGACGCGCTCGGCGATCTCACGAGCGCTGGCGAATTGTGCCCGGTTCATTAGACCCACATACTCGCCCGCAACCTGGATCGGGCCTTTGCGGTCATCTGATTTCTCGACAGCCTGGGGATAGCGGCGGCGGAAGTAGTCGCGCGCTTTCCGGCCAACACTCAGGACGTCAATATTCCGGTCTTTCTTGATGTCAATGTACTTGGCCGCAGCTTTCAGGATGTTGGAGTTGAATGCTCCGGCAAGCCCTTTCTCACCCGAAACCACGATCAACAGCGTGGTCTTCTCCGGCCGCCGAACCAGCAGAGGGTGTAAGACCTCTCCGGTTTCTGGATCGTAAACGTCAGCCCGCGCCACCAGCGACTTTAGAACATTCGTCAACATCTGCGCGTAAGGGCGCGCCGCCAGCGCGCGCTCCTGCGCGCGCCGCAACTTGGCTGCTGAAACCATTTGCATGGCCTTGGTAATCTGCCGCGTGTTACGCACGCTGCGGATTCGCCGCCTGATGTCTAAAAGGTTCGCCATATTTTTATGCTAGGCCTTTGCCCCGGCTTTTTCCGCCTGCCGCTCAGCGACAAAGCGCTGCTTGAATTCCTTCAGCGTCTTTTCGATATCCGCTTTGATCGCGTCGTCGATCGTCTTTTTCTGCATGATCGTGTCCAGCAGCTTCGGATTCATCGCCTCAACATAATCGTTTAGCTCTTCGGAGAATGGCCGCACATGCTCGACTTCCAGGTCGTCCAGGAAACCGTTGGTTCCAGCATAGATGATCATGATTTGTTTGCCGAAAGAAAGCGGCTTGTACTGGTCCTGCTTCAGGATTTCTACGAGCCGTTTACCACGGTTGAGCTGTGCCTGCGTCGCTTTGTCCAGGTCAGAACCAAACTGCGCGAAGGCAGCCAGTTCGCGATACTGCGCCAGTTCCAGCTTCAGCGTGCCGGCTACCTGCCGCATGGCCTTGATCTGCGCTGAACCGCCGACGCGGCTCACAGATATTCCGACGTTCACCGCAGGACGCACGCCGGAATTGAACAAATCGGTCTCAAGGAAAATCTGCCCGTCAGTAATGGAAATGACGTTCGTAGGAATGTATGCGGAAACGTCGCCTGCCTGCGTCTCGATCACCGGCAGCGCCGTGAGCGAACCGCCGCCCTTCTTATCTGACATTTTTGCCGAGCGCTCCAGCAAGCGGGAGTGAAGGTAGAACACGTCTCCCGGATAGGCTTCGCGTCCCGGCGGACGGCGCAGCAGCAATGAAATTTCGCGGTAGGCCGCGGCGTGTTTGGAGAGATCGTCATAGATCACCAGCGCGTGCTTGCCGCTATCGCGGAAATATTCGCCCATGGCGCAGGCCGCGTAAGGCGCAAGGTAAAGCATTGGCGCGGGTTCAGAGGCGGACGCCGCTAGCACGATCGTATATTCCATGGCGCCGTTATCTTCCAGCACCTTCACAACCTGCGCGATCGACGAACGCTTCTGTCCAATGGCGTTGTAGATGCAAATCAGGTTGTTGCCTTTGCTGTTGATGATGGTATCCAGCGCCACGGCGGTCTTGCCGGTCTGGCGGTCGCCAATGATCAATTCGCGCTGGCCTCGACCGACAGGAATCATCGAGTCGATGGCTTTGATCCCCGTTGCCATCGGCTCACGCACCGGCTGCCGGTCAATCACGCCCGGCGCAATGCGCTCAATCGCAATCTGCTGGTTCGATGCGATAGGTCCCTTGCCGTCAATCGGCTGGCCCAGCGCATTCACCACGCGGCCAATCATGCCTTCGCCTACGGGGACAGACATGATGGTTCCTGTGCGCTTTACCTCGTCGCCTTCTTTGATTTCGGTAAATTCGCCCAGCAGCACCGCGCCCACCTGGTCTTCTTCCAGATTCATGGCCAGACCAGCAATGCCGTGCCCGAACTGGAGCAGTTCGCCGGCCATGACTTTGTCCAGCCCATGAATGCGGGCGATTCCGTCTCCCAGGGAGATGATGGTACCCACCTCGTCCACGGAAACCTTGGACTCGTAATTTTCAATCTGATCGCGGATCAGTTTCGTTATTTCGTCTGCTTTAATTTGAGCCATAGATCCTGATTTTCCTTAATTCCTAAGCGCTTGCAATCTCCGCCCTCATGCGCTGCAACCGGCCGTGCACGGATCCGTCATAAATCGTGCTGCCTACGCGCACCAGGACTCCGCCGAGCAGAGTGGCATCTTGTGAATACGTTGCCCGGACAGTCTTGCCGGTAATCTCTCCCAGTTGCTGTTCCAGTAACTTCTTTTCCGCCGATGTCAGCTCGCGTATCGAACTTACCTTTGCGTCGGCGATACCCATGCGCCGGTCCATTTCCCGCTTGAACTGCTCCAGCAGGTCGCCAATTTTGCCGATACGCCGATGGTCAATCAATACGGCCAGAAAATTCCGCAGCATCTTCGTCGCGCCAATGTGCTTGATGATCGCATCCAGAAGTTTGAGCTTCTGCTCTCGACTAACAGCGGGGTTCTCCAAAACGTTCCGCAATTCCCGGCTGTCTTTGACTACCTCAGCCATCTGCTCGAATTCGGCGACAGTTTTTTCCGGATTTAACTTGTTCTTCATTGCCACGTCAGCGTAAGCGCGTGCGTACCTGCCCAGGACAGCTGCCATTTAGTTGCCGTCCTTTCCCAGTTGGGCGGTGAAAGCTCGCACCAGTGCTTCGTCAGCATCTTTGGTCACGCGAATCTTCTTTTCCGCCAGCTCTACTGCCAGTTCCGCCACATACGATTTCAATTCGCGGCGTGCCGTGTTTGCGGCCATCTCAATTTCCTGCTCGGCGGAAATCACGATACGGCGGCGTTCTTCTTCCCCCGCAGCCTTCAGGCGCTGCTCTTCGGCTTTGGCATTCTCGTCGGCTTCCTGCTTCATGCCTGCGATTTCCGTATCCAGGCGTGAAAGCCGGCCTTCCACGTCAGCCAGTCGGCGGCGCGCGTCTTCACTCATCTTCCGCGCTTCTTCAATGCCCTTCTGGATGGTTGCGGTGCGTCCGTTAAAGTAGCCCGGCAGCATTTTGCGCAGCAGGCCGCCAATGGCAAAGAAGATCACAGCGAAATTGAGGATGATGCAGAGCCAGTAAGCCTGATTATTCGTAAGCCCGGTATGCCGGGCAATAAATTTGACCGCCGGAGCGTTGCGGATCGCGTCCGCTTCGCCGCCTTCCTTGACCTTTTCCTGTCCCTCGGTTTTTTCCGACTTATGCTCCGCCTGTGCTGCTGGCTCCGCAGTTGCGCCGCTTGCGGGTTTGGCGCTTTCCTGTGCGCGCAAAGCACCAGCAGGCGCGATGGCAATAAATATCGCCACTGCCAGAACTGCCTGACCCCAGAATCTCTGTCTCAGTATGGCCATATTTACCGACCCCCCGCTGCGGTTGCCGGTTTCAGAATTGTCGCAATCACCTGGTCGGCGAGCGCGCTGGCCTGCTGCTCTAACATCGCTTTGGCGGCGAGGGTCTCTGCCTCCAGGACTGCCCGGGCCTTTTTCACCATCTCCCCTGCATTCTTGCGGGATTCCGCCAATGCAGCGTTGCGCTCGTCCACCACCCGCTGGCGATTGGCCTGCTGGGCCTTATATATCTGTGACCGGGCTTCACGCACGCGCTGCTCGTACTC
>DATCAX010000428.1:0-2759 GCA_036512375.1 Candidatus Angelobacter sp.
CTCAACCTGCTGCAGGCCCTGATCGTGCATGCGTCGGTTGCGCTCGAAAATTCACGCTTGTTCACCAGAATCACTCAGTCCAGCCGGCAGTGGGCGGAAATTTTCGACTCGATTTCAGACTTCATCGTTGTCCATGACGAGCATTTCGAAGTGCTGCGCGTCAACCGGTCTTTGTCCGAGTTCATCGGCGTGCGACCCGCGGAATTGATTGGCCTGAGCATGCGCGCCCTGGTTTCAATTGCTTCAGATTCGCCGCAGCCTTGCCCTTTCTGCCGCGCTGAAAATGAGTCTGACGAATACCTGCATCCCGTGCTGGAGCGCACGTATCTTGTTTCCAGTTCGCGCATTCACGGTGCGCTGGATGAAGGCCTCCAGACCGTGCACGTGCTCAAGGACATCACCGACCGCCGCGAAGCCGAGCAGCGTTACCGCGAATTATTTGACAACGTTCAGGAAGGCGTGTTCTTTGCTTCACCCGAAGGCCACTTCATTGAAGTGAATGACGCCCTGGTCCGCATGCTCGGCTACCAGACGCGCGAAGAAGTGCTGAAACTCGATCTCCAGAGCCAGGTATATGTCTCCGCCGAGCAGCGCGATGAGATTACCCGCCAGCTCCACCACAAAGGAGCGATTCGCAACTTTGAAGTGACGCTCACCCGCCGTGACGGTTCCATGATTCACGCCCTGGAAAATGCCTTCGTCGTTAAAGACGGTCAGGGCAAGATCATGCAGTACCGCGGCGTCTTCCTCGATATTTCGGAGGTCAAGAACTTCCAGGCGCAATTGCAGCGCGAGCGCGATTTTACCAGCAAGATCCTCAATAACACGCAAACCATGATCATGGTGGCTGATACCGCTGGTTTAATCAGCTATGCCAACCAGCGCGTTTATGAAGGCGGCGGCTTCGATCAACACGAACTTGTCGGTCATCGTCTGGATCGCATCATCTCACTTTCCCACAAGAAAGCTTTTGCGGAAGCCTTTGATGCCAGCCTGCACGGTCTGCAATCAGACAATCTGGAACTGATGATCACGCGCGGCAATGGCACCCAGGGAAAGTTTTCTGTGAACCTGAGCCCCATGCGCGACGATCGCGGCGAAGTCAGCAGCGTTGTGGTCCTGATGACGGACATCACTGACACCTCCATGATTCAGGCCAAGCTCATGCATACGGAAAAAATGGCGGCCGTCGGCCAGCTTGTCTCCGGAGTGGCGCATGAGGTCAACAATCCTCTTACCGCCATCATGGGATTCTCCGATCTGCTGATGGAGAATCCGGATGTTCCCACCAGCGCGCGCAAAGACCTTCAGGTGATCCTGGAAGAAGCGCAGAGAACCAAGGAAATCGTGCAGAACCTGCTGAGCTTTGCCCGCCAGCGTCCGCCGCAGAGGCAACCGCTGCAGATCAACAGCATTCTGCGCAAGACCATCGCGCTGCGTTCGTATGACTTCGCTAACCATGGCGTGCAGATCGTGGAGAAGTTCGATGAGCGCCTGCCGGACCTGGTCGGGGATTCCCATCAGTTGCAGCAGGTATTCCTCAATATTCTGAACAATGCGTATGACGCCGTGCAGTCCGCTGGCCGGCCCGGTTTGATCGAGATTGAAACCGTCCAGGATGGCGGCTGGGTCGAGGTTCTGTTCCGCGATAACGGCGAAGGCATACAACACCCGGAGCGGATCTTTGACCCGTTCTTCACGACCAAAGAAGTTGGGCAGGGAACCGGGCTGGGCCTGAGCATCTGTTACGGAATCGTGCGTGAGCATGAAGGCGAGATTTTGTGCGCCAACAATCAGGAGACGCAAGGCGCGACCTTCAGCGTACGTCTGCCTGTCCGCACCAGGACTGATTTGAAGCTTGTGGTAGCGGCAGGAGTGAAGCAATGAGCGCCGGCGCCGCAGGGCTCGCACGCTTGCCTCTTCTGCTGATTGAAGATGAGCGCTCGGTGCTGGAGTTCATCCGCATGGCGCTGGAGCGCCATGGCTATGCGTGCCACACCGCCAACTCCGCGGCAGAGGGCATCCGAACTCTGGAAACGGGCCGCTTTAGCGGAATCATTTCTGATATGCGCACTCCAGGCGGCGCCAGCGGCGCCGACGTGCATGCCTGGATCGTTCTTCACCAGCCAGAATTGAAAGATCGCATGCTCTTTATTACGGGCGATACCGTGAATGAGAACACCATGAAGGCGCTGCAAAGCACCGGAGTGCCTTATATCGAAAAACCTTTTCGTGTGCAGGAGCTGATCAACATTGTGGAAAGGATTTTTGGAAAAGCAGAATGACAAGTGACGCCAAAGTACGTTTCATGATCGTAGACGATCACCAGAGCATTCGCAAACTCTGTATGACTGTGGGCGCCTCTGTTGGTTTCAGCTGTGTGGAAGCAGAAAGCGCGGAAGCAGCCCTGGCCCAACTGGAGAGCGATTCGCCCGACATCATTCTTGCCGACCTGATGATGCCTAATATGACTGGCCTGGAATTTCTGCCACGCGTGAAGCAGCTGTTGCCCCAGACGGAGATCGCCATCATGACAGGCCACGCCTCCATTGAGACGGCGGTGCAGGCCATGAAACTGGGCGCTTATGATTACATCACCAAGCCTTTCCGTATAGAGGAACTCAAGCTGCTGCTGCTGCGCATGGCGGAAAAAGTGAACCTGGTGGCGGAAAACCAGTTCCTGCGCGATCGTGTAAACGCTGAGATGGAACTCAGCGGCATTGTCGGCTCTTCGCACAAGATCCAGGACGTGCTGCGAA
>DATCAX010000429.1:0-10840 GCA_036512375.1 Candidatus Angelobacter sp.
TCGGCCGGCTGGAGATGATCGCCGACACCTACCTCTCTTTGAATGCGCCGATTCAATTGGCTGCTCCGGTCCTCTTGAAGCAGCGCGAAGGATTTCAGCAGCAATTAATGGCTCGCGTACGCAGCAACCTTGCTGAACTCGATTCACAACTGGCGGGGGAGCACCATGTCAGCCGGCTGGCAGTGGAAGGCGGATGGTACGCGGTTCTCCGCATTCCATCGACTCGCACGGATGAAGAATTGACCATCGCGCTCTTGGAAAAGCACGACGTGTATCTGCATCCCGGACACTTTTATGATTTTCCCGGCGAGGGATACCTTGTGGTGAGCCTGATCACACCGAAGGAAGATTTCCGCGAAGGCCTGCGGCGGCTCTTACTCGCTATTTAGAGGTCCTTTTTCTAAAATCCCGAAGCGCAGCGAGGGATCCCTGCGGGGAAACTCAAAAGGGATTAAAGACACTGGCTTTTTGCCCCTAACAGGTGCTTGAAGAAATAGTCGGCTCCCTCGCTGTCGCTCGGGATGCTAGAAAAGCGGGCCACTAAATCTTGTTCGTGCGCAACGTCAGGTCACCCACACCGACATGCGCATGTAGACGATATTTGCCCGGACCAACGGTCTTGAATGATCGCCAACCCCCAATTTTCACGTTCTTAAAGATTGGCGCATTCACATCGCCGATGCGAACGGAAAAGTCTGCCTGCGCATAATCCTGCGGGCGTAGCGCGTTTAACTCCAGGGTACCCGCGCGTACCTCGATGTCTTTATTGCCCTCAACATCGCCCACGCTCAGTCCGCCGGCGGTCATACGCACGCGAAGGTCTGTCTTGCGCGGGACTTCAATCACAACATGAAAATTTGATTTAGGCCCGACAATCTTGAGGCGGTTCTGCCCATGTCCTGAGCCGATCTGTACCTCTACCTTACGCAGGTCTTCAGGGTTTCCTTCGTCATACACCACCGCAATACTGTCGGAAGCGCTGGCCACAATCTGGTAATCGCCTGAACCAAGATCGATTTCCAACGGCTGATTGGGGTCGGGCCGCAACTCATAGCGGCGTTGATGGCCGCTATGCGTTTGTCCCCATGTGAGTGATGTGGCTAGCGCGAGTAAGAAAGGCAGGAGTCTTCTCATTACACGCCTCCTTGCATGCTATATACGCCGGTTGGACGAGAAAGGTTCCTGGAAGTCCTGAATTTATTTTGCCGGGGTGTTCGCCGGACTCGATGCCGATTGCCGCAACTTATAGCGCTGAATCTTTCCGGTAGCTGTCTTGGGCAGCTCAGCCACCACTTCAAATATCTGCGGACACTTATATGCGGCCAGCTTGTCCAGCACATGTTGCCGTATCTCTTCAATCATTTGCGGCGTATTGTTTGTGCCATTCTTTAGCACCACGTATGCGGTTGGTTTTACCAGTTGGTTGCCGTCTGCGTTCCCAATGGCTGCGGCCTCCTGCACCATGGGATGCTCCATAAGAACGCTCTCAATTTCTATCGGACTTACCCACATCCCCTTGACCTTCATCATGTCGTCGTTGCGGCCAACGTACCAATAATAGCCATCGGGATCGCGATAGTATTTGTCACCGGTGCGGATCCAGTGGCCTTGAATGGTGTCTTTTGTTTTCTCATGCTGGTTCCAGTAGTACGCGCAAACGGAGTCACCCTTGATGAGAAGGCTGCCGATCTCTCCGTCAGGAACATCGTGTCCGTTTTCGTCAACGATGCGCGCCTCGTATCCCGGCATAATCTGTCCGCTCGATCCCGGACGCACCGCGCCTGGCCGATTCGCTATGAACATATTCAATGCTTCCGTTGAGCCGATGGCATCCAGAATCTCAACGTTAAAGCGTTCCTTGAAGCGATGGAACAGCGTTGCTGGTAGCGCCTCCCCCGCAGAGACGGCGTAGCGGACAGTCGAGAGATCAAAATCCGGACCGCCCTCGCGTTCATAAGAAAGCAGCGTGGAATAGTTCGATGGCACTGAGAAAAAGAGCGTTGGCTTATGCTTTTCAATCACTGAGAAGATATTCGGCGGAGAGGGCGAGCCCGGCCATAGAATGCTTGTGGCGCCTACGGAGAGGGCAAAGTAAAGTCCGTTGCCCAGTCCGTAAGCAAAGAACATTTTTGCCACGCTGAAAAAGCGGTCATTCTCCGTGATCTTTAGAATGTTTTTGGCATATAGCTCCGCACACACCACCATGTCATGGTGCAGATGAACGCAGCCTTTGGGGAAGCCGGTGCTGCCGGAAGAGTAGAGCCAGAACGCGGGATCGTCTTTGGTGGTCGGTTCCGGCTCAAGTTCAGGAGAACTTTCATCCAGAAGCGCCTGAAGTGGCTCCATGCCCTGTGGCGCTTTACCGAATACGACGATCGTCTTCAGGTAACGCAATTTTTCTTTGGCGATCGCCAATATTTGCGGCAGCAGAGCTTCACTTACAATCAGTACCCGCGCGCGTGAATCGTTGAGTATATATTCGTATTCGTGCGGCTTGAGCAAGGTGTTGATTGGGATTGGCACTGCGCCGATCTTGATCCCGCCGAAGAAGCAATAGGGAAACTCCGGCGTATCCAGCAGCAGAAGTCCGACACGCTCTTCCTGCCGCACGCCCAGTTTCTTAAGCGCATTGCCCGCGCGGTTCACGCGTTCGAACAACTGCTGATAGGTAACGCGCTCGGCACCACATTCATAGGCGATTCGGTCTTCGCGGCCTTCATGGATGTGGTGATCGACAAAATGAGTGGCCACGTTAAAAATGGTGGGTAATTGGATTGGTTTCATGTTGCTAATCTCGACCCTTGACCCTGAGCTTGCGAAGGGAAACGGGAGAGAGCCCTGTCATTATAAATACCGGTGTTCAAGTTGAGCGCTTTCATAGCGGTAGGGGCCCCCTCGCTTCGCTTCGGGGTTACAGAAAAGGCTAATATACCCGGAACTTACGCCTCTTCCCAGACGTAACTATTGCCAGTCGGGAAGTGCAAAGCGTGATAATTTTGCCATTCCGGTTAATAACAGGGTTCTTCTCTCGTCTGACATCTTGAGAGGAGCACCGTACTCAATTGCAGGCCACAATGCAAATAACGCAGGCGAACATGGCAGTCATGGCTGGAGACAGTTACAGGCCGGGGCTGGAGCAGATATTTCTGGAGCACAAAGACCTCGTCTACCGGGCGGCCTACCGCGTTACCGGCAATTCGAGCGACGCGGAAGATGTGTTGCAAACTGTCTTTTTGCGGCTGGTGCGATTGGAGAAGTTTCCGGAAATTTCCAATCTGCCGGGTTATCTGCACCGTTCCGCGGTGAACGCGTCTCTGGACTTGCTGCGCGGGAAGAAGGAGACTTTTTCCCTGGATGAAGACCCGAACCAGACTGAAGTGGTGTCAACCGATCATGGACCCCATTCAGCCGAACTCCGGGACTGGTTGCGCCACGCTCTGGCAAAACTCAATCCACGCTGGGCGGAAATGTTTGTGCTTCGATTTATAGAGGATTACAGCAATCGTGAAATAGCCGGACTTATGAATACATCGGCTGCGGTAGTTGCTGTGGTGCTGCACCGTACGCGTACTCAACTCAAGAAGGATTTTAAAGGATCGACGAGAGGAACCCGATGAAGCACCAGGATAAAAATCGCGCCACTAATTCAGGCGAACGGCTCGACCATGCGCTTACGGCCATGCGCGCCGAACAGCCTGACAATGAGACCATGAACGCCGCCGGAGCGCGCGTCTGGCAGCGAGTAAGTCAAGTAGCATCCTTTGCGTCTACCGCTCAGGTTGAGTCTATCCGCGGGTGTGAAGACGTGCGCACTCTGCTGCCGCAATATAGCAGCGGACAACTGACTTCGGCCCGCGCTTTGCTTGTGGAATCCCACTTGCATGAATGTGTCGCATGCCGTCGCGAAGCCGAGACCGGTAAACGCGAACGCAACACGCTGGCGCCGTGGAAGACGGAGCTTCCTCAGGTCGGGAACACCGGATTCCGCTGGGTGGCTGCCGCTGCAGCGATCGTCCTCTTCGCCGTCGCAACTTACGTTGCGCAAGACAAGTTCTTCTCCGGTCCACGGGGCATGCGGGCCCGCGTGGAATCCTTGAATGGCGTGTTGAATCGTGTGGGCTATAGCGGCGACCAGCCGCTCAAAGTCGGCGATGAAGTCACGGAAGGCCAGATGGTTCGCACCGGTGGGGCATCACACGCCATGTTGCGGCTGCGCGATGGGTCCCTGGTGGAGATGAATGAGCGCGCCCAATTTGGCGTATCCATGGGCCGTAAAGACACCACCATCCAGCTCGAACGCGGCAACATCATCATTCAGGCGGCGAAGCGCTCGAGCGGACATCTTTACGTGGCAGCGCAGGACTGCCGCGTCTCGGTCACAGGAACGGTATTTTCCGTAAACGCCGGCATGAAAGGCTCGCGCGTCTCTGTGATTGAAGGCGAAGTGCGTGTCGCAGAAGCTGGCGCGGAAAAGGTCTTGCACTCCGGTGACCAGCTCACTACAAACGTCAGCCTGGGAACAGTCCCAGTGAAGCAGGAGATTGCCTGGAGCCAGAACCTGGACAAGCATCTGGCGCTGCTGGCCGAGTTTGCTCACCTGAGCAATAAGCTGGAGGCTGTACAGTTACCGGGCCAGCGTTACAAGAGCAATGTTCTGGCAACGCTGCCGGCGAACACTGTTGTTTTTGCAGGCATTCCCAACCTTGGGGATGCAGTCCAGCAGGCCAACAAACTCTTTCAGCAGGAATTGCAGGAATCCGCTGTGCTGCGCGATTGGTGGCAGCAGGTTCAGGCAGGGAAGAAAAACGGCCCGGAGTTTGACGAGATCATCAGCTACGTTCACGATCTTGGCCAGTATCTGGGCGACGAAATTGTTTTCTCCGTCGCGCTCAATGGACACGATGGCCAGCCTCTGGTAGTCGCACAGGTGCAACATGACGGCCTGAAGCAATTCATCCAGCAGGAAGCGGCGAAGTACGCGGGAACCAGTGAGCACATACGCGCAGTGGATGAGCAGGAGCTGAATCAGATTCCCGCGCAGCAAGGGAAGCAGCTTCTGATCCTCGTCCGCTCTGACTTTGTTGCCGCGGCCGCTGATGCTGCCACGCTCAAACAATTTGTCGCCGGACTGAACGCGGGCGGCGGCGGATTTGCCGGCACTGCATTTGGTCAACGCATGGCAGCGCAGTATAAGAACGGAACGGAGATCTTGTTCGGCGCAAACCTGGCACAGATGACTTCATTGCATAGGCCAAGCAGTCCGGAACAGAGTTCGCACTTTGTGCTTACCGGTCTGGCTGACGTTGAATACCTTATCGCCGAACGAAAGGGAAGCGGAGCGCAGGTTCAAAACCACGCCCAACTGACTTTCGTGAACCAGCGGCGAGGACTTGCCTCCTGGCTGGCGGCGCCAGCGCCGATTGGTGGACTGAACTTCGTCTCCAAAGACGCTGGAGCGGTGGCCGCTTTCATCTCGAAGAACCCGGCAGATATGCTCGATGATGTCTTAAATATCGCAAATGCTTCCGGCGCCAACGCGTCGGCCAATGTCGCCAGCGGCGAATCGGAGCTGAAAATCAGGTTCCACCAGGATCTGGCGGATACTCTAGGCGGCGAAGTAACTGTCGCCCTGGATGGTCCTATCCTTCCAACTCCATCATGGAAAATTGTGGCTGAGGTTAAAGACCCGGGCCGCTTACAGTCCAGGATTCAGCAACTGGTAACGGACGTAAACCAACACGAGAGAGGTGAACATCCGGGACTGGCTCTGGACCAGAATGCAGCCAACGGACTGACTTTTTATACAATCCGCCACCTCGACGCAACAAAACCGTTCGAAGCTACGTATACATTTACTGACGGATACATGATCGTTGGTCCAAGTAGGGCACTGGTTATGAATGCGATTGCCATACACCAAAACGGGAACTCGCTGGCTCATTCTGCGGATTTCCGCGCGCTGCTGCCCCAGGACGAACAGGCCGACGTTTCTGCGGTACTCTATCAAAATCTGGCGCCGGTCATCGGACCGATCGCTCAACAGCTTAGCGCTTCGCAATTGCAGTCCTTAAAGCAGATTGCGGCGGAGAGCAAACCCAGCGTCGTCTGCGCTTATGGTGAAAACAACGCCATTCGCGTAGCCAGCAGCAGCCGGCTCTTCGGCTTTGATTTGAACACATTGGCTCTCACCACTTTGATGAACGTGGTGCAGCCTTCACGAGCGCACGGAGCGCTCAACCGCTTGTAAGAGGCCGGATGCCCGCAACAATTGAAATGCAAAACCTGACGGTGCAGCTGGGCGCCAGGACGATCCTAAACCAGTTGAACGGCTCGCTGTCAGGTCGATGTATCGGACTGCTGGGCCCGAACGGCTCGGGTAAGTCCACCCTGATCAACACTCTGCTGGGGTTTTACGAACCGGTCAGCGGTGCGGCCCGCATATTAGGGAAAGAAGTCAAAACCAATTTGCGGGAACTGCGCGCCATAATCGGCTACATGCCCGAAAGCGACGCCTTTATCGCAGATATGACCGGCGTTCGCTTCGTCCGCTACATGGCTGAACTCTCGGGCTTGCCGCGGGGTGAGGCCATGGAACGGGCGCATGAAGCATTCTTTTATGTCGGCTTGGGCGAAGCGCGTTATCGCAAACTTGGAACGTACTCGCTGGGCATGAAGCAACTGGCTAAGTTGGCCCAGGCCATCGCCCACGGGCCAAAGCTGGTATTGCTGGATGAACCCACGAACGGCCTTGATCCTGAAGCCCGCGTCCGTATGCTGCAACTTGTGCGCGAGATTCGCGATACCGGGGAAGTCAGCGTCTTGATTTCATCGCACCTGCTGCGCGACATTGAAGAATGCTGTGATCAGGTCTTGATCCTCAAAGATGGGCGGATAGCCGCACTTTGCAATCTGGAAGAGGAACGCAAGGCCAACCTCAAATTCCTGGAACTGGAAGTCACGCAGGGGAACGGCTTTCTGGAGTCTGTACGCGGCCTGGGCTGTGAATGCGCCAGCTTCGGCGCTGGACGCGTCCGCATTGTCCTGCCTGACAACATTGATCTCCGCCAGATTTACCGCACCGCAGCCGAGCATGAAGTGCAAATCCGTCGCATGAACTATCGGAGAGATTCTTTGGAAGACATCTTCCTCAAAGCAATGTCGGGAACCCCGCAAGCTCAAGGGAGCACTAATGGCCGTATATAAACGCACTTACAAGGCTTACGCTGGAGCACTCACGCCGGCATGGTCGCGTTTTACTGTGCTGACGCGGTACGGCCTCTCGACATTGTTTGACTCGCGCCCATTCACCGCTTACACGGTCTTGTGCTTCATACCCTTCCTGATCGGGCTGGCTTATATCTATGTTGTTCACAGCTCCGCTGCTCAAGCCCTGCTGCGCATGAGCAATGTCGCCATGCCCGCCACAGTCAACAATGACTTTTTCCTGGGTTTTCTTGGCTTTGAAGCAGGAATGGGATTCATTCTTGCCGCGTGGGGTGGCCCCGGAATGATCACCAAAGATTTTGCCAATCATTCCGTGCAGCTGTATCTCAGCCGTCCCATCTCACGGACGGAGTATCTCGTCGGAAAAATCTCTGTGCTGGCCGCATTGCTTTCCTGCACCACATGGATTCCCGCGCTGCTCCTGTTTTTCGTGAAAGCTGAACTGCAGGGGCACGGCTGGCTCTGGGAAAATCTCTGGATGGCCGGATCGATTGTCCTCAGCTGTTTGATCTGGATTGCCATGATCTCGCTGATATCCATGGCTGTGGCGGTCTGGGTAAAGTGGCGCATCGCTGCCACGGCTCTCATGCTAGGCATATTCTTTCTGCTGCCTGCGATTGCAGCCGTCCTGAACGCGATCCTGCGCACGCAATGGGGGAACGTGATCAACTTTACCCACATGATCACGCTGGTATGGATGCGCCTCTTTCGAGAGAAGACTGCTGAGCTTCCGACGGCGTTTAACGCGGTTCCGCTGTGGGCTGCCTGGGCCTCACTGCTTTCAGTGTGTGCTGCCTGCTTCTGGCTGCTCGACCGCAAACTACGAGCGCGGGAGGTGGAGCGCTCATGACCAACCCGAACAGCAGCATCATTTTCGAGAATGTCTCCAAGTTTTACGGCGAAGTGCTGGGCGTGAACCGCGTGAGTCTAACGCTGCCTCCAGGAGTGACCAGCCTGGTTGGCCCGAATGGCTCCGGCAAGACTACGTTGATGAATCTGGTCACCGGCCTGGTCCGTCCAACGCAGGGCCGCGTCAGCGTGCTTGGACTCACTCCTGACGAGCCCGAAGAATTCTTTCGCCACGTTGGCTATTGCACTCAGTTTGATTCTTTTCCCAAGGGCGTCACCGGTTTTGAATTTATTCAGCAGTCACTGCTGCTGCGCGGAATCGGCGGAGCTGAAGCCTCGCGGCTGGCGAAGGAAGCTATTGCCCGTGTCACCATGGAGGAAGCCGCCCATCGCCGTGTGGCTGGCTATAGCAAAGGCATGCGTCAGCGCATCCGGTTGGCTCAAGCCGTTGCCCATCATCCTACTGTTCTGGTGCTCGACGAGCCGCTGAACGGTCTTGATCCCATGGCTCGCGCTGAGTCCATCAACCTGTTTGAGGCTCTGGGTAAACAGGGCCTGCACGTGATCATTTCCAGCCATGTGCTGCACGAAGTGGACAAGATTTCCGATCAGGTTGTTCTGATGAGCTACGGGTACGTCGTTGCCGAGGGGCAGATTCACGGTGTCCGTACCGAAGTGAAGGAACATCCCATGCAGATTCTTGTGCGCTGCGCGCGCCCCGGCCTTCTCGCCTCCCGGCTGTTTTCGCAGGACCACGTGGTGGAAGCGAAACTGAACAATGACGGCAAAGGCGTTCTGGTCCGCACCAAAGATGCCGATCAGTTCTACCAACTCCTCAACAAAATCGTGGTGGAAGAAGACTTTGCTGTTGATACTGTCGCGCCCAACGATGACGACGTGAACTCCGTCTACCAATATCTGATCGGCAGCGGAGGAGGAACCGTATGAGCACTGCAGCAATAGCGCGCCCACGCAAGTCATTCTCCGAAATGCCATGGCAGTTGTGGGCTTCACAACTGGCAGCAGTCCTTCGCATTGAAATCAAGAAGACCCTCTGGATGCGCCGCAGTATCTGGATCTATCTCCTCGCTTTCGCTCCCACAGTGATGTTTGGGATCCATGCGCTCACCAGCCCGATGGGCCGCAATTGCAGCATCGAAGAAGACACGCGGGTGCTGGCCTATACATTCCAGATATTTTATTTACGCGTCGGAATTTTCTTTGGCTGCATGGGGCTGTTTACCTGGCTGTTCCGCGGGGAAATCGTGGAAAAGAGCCTGCACTATTACTTTCTCTCGCCCATGCGGCGTGAACTGCTGGTGGCAGGTAAGTTTCTGGCCGGATTAATAACCACGTCGCTGGTCTTTGGCGCTTCGGTGCTGCTCTGTTTTACTTTTGCATACGGCCATTTTGGCGCGCCGGGACGCGCGTATGTGTTCAACGGCCCTGGTCTTGGTCAGCTAGGCTCGTATCTGCTGGTCACGGTGCTCGCCTGTCTGGGCTTTGGCTCCATCTTTCTTGCGCTCAGCCTGCTCTTCAAGAACCCGATCCTGCCGGGCATTGCGGTTCTACTGTGGGAATCCTTCCATGCTGTGGCGCCTTCGTTGTTGCAAAAGTTTAGCGTCACGTTTTACCTGAAGCAGTTGTCACCGGTCACGATCCCGCCTGACGGCATCATGGCACTCTTCACCGTGATGGCTGAGCCGGTATCGCCCTGGCTGGCAATCCCGGGCTTGTTATGTCTGAGCGTGGCAATTCTTCTGTTCGCAAGCTACCGAATTCGCCGAACGGAGATCAGCTATCTGGCTGACTAGACTGCCGGATTACTGCAGATTCATTTGTGACCATGGCCATCAATGTTTGAGAGTGGCTGCCCACTGGAGTAATCTATTTCCGTAGTTCTTGTGAGGTTCACATGTCACTTCGAACAACCGCTCTTCTGCTCACGCTCTCTCTCGCCACACTACTTTCCGCACAGACGCAGCAGCCCGCGCCTCCGCAGACGCCTCGCCAGGCTCTGATTGAGATGTTTAGCGGAGGTCAACAAGGTGCGATGAAACATCTTACGGTCGAGATGCAGAAGAGCCTGGAGGGGGAGAGCAAGAACAATTCTTCACAGGAACTCGCGTTCTTTGATCAATTGAAATCTGCGTCTTCGGATTATCAGGTCTTTGAAAGCGGCCATGTGCTGCTGAGCGCCAATGATCCCAAGAACAATGACAAGTTTGAAATCCACGTCGACAGCGATGATTTAAGCGGGGACACAGACAATATTGACATTTCATTTCACCAGTTCCACGATGGCGTGGAGCAAGACATTCCTTATGCCACAATGCTTTCGCGTTTTACCATCGGGATGAAGCGTCAGGCTAATGTCTGGCGTCTCAATGAGATCTCCATCAACGTAAGAGTCCCGGTCGGAGACCCGAAGCTTCTGGAAAAGTTCGGTAACGGGATGCCTGGAATGATTGGCGGCAAAATCGGCGCCGGTTCAAGCAGCAAAGTGGAAAAACCCAGGGATCTCGCCCCAAGAGAGACAACAGCGTTGGTAGGCATGGCGGAATCGACGTTTGCGCGTCTTCACCCCGAGATCGGGTTCACCTGCACACTAGCTGACCTTGCCAAACCTAATCCGTTTAATTTGGATCCGCGCATTTTTAGTGGTGAACCGTACCGTGGCTATAAGTTCGCTTTGAGCGGTTGCCAGGATAAACCTTCTGGAAGTTTTCACTTGGTCGCGGAGCCAGTCTTGCCGACTGCCGGAGCA
>DATCAX010000430.1:0-2360 GCA_036512375.1 Candidatus Angelobacter sp.
TAGGCAACCTCACCATTCCTGTACAGGTTTCTTGAGAAGTCCACTTGTTTGTGATGGTTCGGATATTGGCTGCGTTCTTATACCCACGATGCCGCGTCCTCGTAAGCCACCTTCTTGCTCTATCCAGTTACTTCCAGGGACTCGCACGGAAATTGACTGTAACAGGGCTCAAGTTAGGAAGTCATAAACAAGGTATTAAGAGTGCATCAGCAATCCGTTAAGAGAGCGTTATGTTGCTATTAGAGGGCTGACTCATCATCCTCGAATCTGATATATCTGTTGAAGCGAGTCAAGATGCGCGTTGACGCGAATGCGAATCGAGCACAGGTTAAGAGATTCGACGTTTGTCCTTTCGGCGCGCCGATTGGAAAGAGGGTTTCATGATCCATTAGGAAGGCGTTAAAAACTTGCTACCGTTCACGGTAAGCGAATACCAGTCGATCGACTCTGACCGCCGCCGGTCTTACTAACCAAGAAGCGAAGAAAGACCTGTGGCTGATCCAACCATTCCATGGCAGCGATAGATAGTTTCAGGAGCACGTATGATCTCGTTCGACGCAGCCCATAAAGCTGTTCATTATCCGCCAGACCGGAGATTTCGGATTTGGATTAGGCCCTCGTTTATAGCGGGAGTCGTCGCGTTAATCCTCTTGCCGCTCTTGTTTGCCTGGGGACAGGCAGCTATTTTCGGTTTGCCTTATATTTCTCCCGTACCTCAATTCATCGAAGCGGCCACAATTGGACCACACGGTTTTCCCGTATGGATCCGCTATGCACACTTCTTTAATTTTCTCTTTCTGATGATGCTCATGCGCAGCGGTCTTTCAATTCTCATGGACCATCCGCGGCTTTATTTTAATGACGACTGCACCCCGGGCACCGAGTGGATGCGATTCACGCCTTTGACAGTTCCGCGCGATCGCGTGTGGACGGCGAAGGACGATGCGCGCTACATCTCGCCCATGTTTGCCCTGCCGGGCTATCGCCATACCGTAGGGGTGGCGCGCTCGTGGCACTTCATCGATGTCTATGGGTTCATTATCACGGGGTTGATTTTTGTGACGTTGCTTTTCGCAACGGAGCAATGGCGAAGGATTGTGCCCACCTCGGGGATTGTGCTGACGCAAGCCTGGAATACGTTCGTGCTTTATGCGAACTTCCATCTGCCGCCGGAACCGAACGGTTTTTACGGATATAACGCGCTTCAGCAGTTCGCCTATTTCGCCGTAGTCTTGGTTTTCGGACCACTTTCGATTTTGACCGGCATCGCGATGTCGCCTGCGTTGGCAAACCGCTTTCCGCTGTACCCTCGATTGTTTGGCGGTCGGCAGGCGGCGCGCTCCCTCCACTTTCTTCTTCTGCTCGGCTATCTCGCGTTCCTCGCCGTGCACGTCACGCTGGTGGTCTTGACCGGATTTGCGCGAAATATGAATCACATCGTCCTCGGAACAGATGATCAGAAACCGCTCGGGATGATTCTCGGCTTCGTCGGTATTGCGGTGGTGATTGTTTCCTGGATCGTCGCTCATTACACTTCGTGGAAGTTTCCACGTCTACTGCAACACATTCAGAAAGCGGTTTCTCAGCCGCTACGCCTCGCGACGCTGAATCAATTCTCTCCAAGTGAGCGGTATACAAAACAGCAAATCTCTCCATTCTTCTGGCCTAATGGCAAGAGGCCGGAAAGCGAGGATTGGAAACGCCTGGCGGCAAACAGCTTCCGCGATTACAAGCTCAAGGTCAGCGGCCTGGTGGATCGACCGGTGGAGTTATCGCTATCAGAATTGGAAGCGCTGGGAAAAGCCGAGCACATTACCATGCACCATTGCATCCAGGGTTGGTCTGGCATTGCGCAGTGGGGAGGAGTGCCGATGAAAGCGCTTGTCGACCTGGTGAAACCGAAGCCGTCGGCGAAGACAGTGGCTTTCTTCTCTTTTGGCGAAGGACTGTATGGCGGGGTGTATTACAACACTCAAAGCCTGGACAATGTCCTTAAGGCAGAGTGCCTGCTTGCGTATGAGATGAATGGCGCGCCGCTAGGGGAGGAGTATGGCGCTCCGCTACGGCTGCGCGTGGAGAATCAACTGGGATACAAAATGGTCAAGTGGATTGAACGTATTGAATTCGTTGAATCCGAAAAGCAGATTGGCAAAGGCGAAGGTGGGACGAACGAAGACGACGAGTACTTCGATCTGCTACCGAACATCTAATGCGAATATATCGGAGGCACGGTGTGGCGATGAGTTCGTGCGGCTGCGGTCGACGCCAGCAAGAGCAGCAGGACCAGCGGAAGACTTGATACCGAGAGATTGACAGTGCTTATACTGATAATTGGATTAGCATGATTTTTTATGATTTTA
>DATCAX010000431.1:0-3133 GCA_036512375.1 Candidatus Angelobacter sp.
CGTGCTTGGCCTCTTCCAAATGGTGCTTGGCCTGTTGCAGCGCTTCAAGCGCAGCCTGCATGTGCGGTTGATCGTCATCATCGTAACTGGCCACAGCGGTGATAGGGACACTCAGGAGACCCAGAATAATGGTTAGCGCAAACAGCCTGGAAATTTTTCTCATGGAAACCGACCTTTCTTGAAATTTCGCTTCGGATTAAAACTAGTCTCCCAAAACCTGGGTTGTCAATAAAGCATGAATCCAGGAGTACAACACCCTTTGACATCGCCCATCGCGTGCCGGAATATGCACTTGCGATACTTCATAAGGCGATTGCCTGCTTGTATTTAGCTGGCTTTTCAGCGGATAATCACGCTCACATCCTCCCCCACATTGCAATTGAGGTGATTATGGCCACGCGGCCCGTGAACGAAACCGAACCCGATCTTACCGGCGACAACCGAGTCCCAGCATCGAGCTACAAATACATACTTTTCGAAGTGGTGGACTCCATCGCGCGGCTTACGCTGAATCACGCGCCGCACAACGTGCTGACCGTGCCGATGATGAAGGAAATGGCCGAATCGATTGAAAGCCTCAACGGCCGGGCGGATGTGAAAGCCATCCTGCTGCAATCCTCGCAACAGGCATTTTCCGCGGGCATTTCGCTGGAAGACTCGCGCCCGGATCGAGTGTTCCAGACTTTGGATGCTTTCACCCGAGTCTTTCAGGCGATGGTCGATATTTCCAAGCCTGTTGTTGTAGTGGTAAACGGACCGGCGATTGGAGCAGGGTCAGAGTTGGTGGGCTTTGCTGACGTTGTGCTGGCCACGCCCAAAGCTAAATTCGCCCAGCCTGAAGTGAAACTCGGCGTGTTTCCACCGTTTGCGGCGGTCATGCTGCCTCAACTTATTGGTACCAAGAAGACCTATGAACTCATTCTTACCGGCGAAGCGCTGTCCGCTGAAGAAGCGCTCAACTTCGGCTTTGTTAACAAGGTAGTGCCGGAAGCAGAATTGCAGAAGCATGTGGATGCGTTGATCGCCCGGATTTCTGAGTTCAGCGGACCGGTGCTGGAAGTGACCAAGCGCGTGATCAGCAGCTCCATCGGACGGCCGCTCAAAGAAGCCATGAAGACTTCACAGGACCTCTATCTCAACGAACTGATGAGCCTGGAAGACGTCCAGGAAGGTTTGCGAGCCGTTATCGAGAAACGCAAGCCCGTCTGGAAGAACAAATAGATCAGTGGTCCATCAAGAAGCTTTGTAGCTGATGCGGTTCTTGATCGAGTTATAGATTTCTCCGGGGATGACCATGCGCCCTAACAGGTCAATCTTACTGGGATATGGCCGGTGCTCCACGATCCGCTCTGCGAACTCGGCTTCAAGTCCGAGTGCCTGCATAATTTCCTGTTGGCTGGCCTCATTAATATTGATCATTGATCTGGAGATTAATGACCTGCTGACGCCCGAGTGCCGCCGGCGTTGCGCCGCCAGAATCCATGCTCCGGAAAAGACTCCGAGACCTACTGCACCCAAAAATGACAGCACCTTCATCGACCGCTCCTTGATGTGCTGCCTATTAGAGGAAGCTTTTCGTCCGCAGGTTTGATGGATCGGCAAAATCGTTTGCAGTCTCGATGGTCAGCAACTCAGCTTGGCTCCAGTAGGGTTCTCACTAAAGATTCTTCACTAGAAACCTCACCATGTGATAACCATCCATATATTTGAATGGCGCTTCGCCGGTGGTGTAATGGCCGCAAGGCAGCACCACGGTTTTCAAATCAGCGCCGTACTTGCGGAAGCCAGCTTCGGCCTCACGCGAAAGCTCCGGCAAAAACGTGAGATCGTAGCGCGCGTAGATCAGAAGATTCTTCTTGGGGAAGCGGGCAAACTTATCGAAGTAAGCCATTGGGCTTACGCACAACCAGGACTGCCGCAGGCTCTCAAGCGTGATTCCATCACGCTCCAGTCCTTCACGGACATGGCGCGTCGATTGGCCGGTCCAGGTCACGTCGGCCATGTAGGTGGAAGCATGGTTGAAGACATTCACCTTCAACCGTGGATCATGCGCCGCGGCAAGAAATGCGTAACACGATCCCAGACTGGTGCCCACAATACCCACGCTATCTTTGCCCTGCGAGACAAGCCAGTCAATGCAGGCGCGAACGTCCACCACGGCTTGGCGCGCGGCGTCAAGAGTGCGGCAAATGTTAGGCGAGACAGCGTAGTCAGAGCGAGCGGTCTCCAGCGGGCGGCGAATGTCGTGGTACGGCTTGCTTAGACGCAACATCGAGATGCCAAAGCGGTTCAGGATGGGACCGAGCGCGTTATAAGCAATTCCGTTGGCGTTCCAGTGCGGCAGCACGATCACCGCGCGATTGCCCTCCGCCGGAAACCAGCGCGCATTCACCATATCGTTCTCCGGATACGGTGTTGGCGCAGGCGAAGTAAAGCGGAGAAAGGAGCCATCGCCCTTTGGGACTTTGTCACTGGCGTTGCTGCCCGTGGCGAACAGCTCGATCTTGCGTGTCTCCAGACGGAAGTCGTCCGGGGTCTTGTAGGCAAAAAACTCGTCGCTGTTGGCCACAATGTGGTCATTCAGCTTATGCAGGTAGCTTTCAAAGCCCTGCTCTGAGCTGGGAAAGTTGCCGTTGACCAGCGGCCACCGACGCGCCCATTCCATGCCCCATTCCAGCGGGCGCACCACGCGGTTTGTGTCGCGCGTGGTGAGACGGGTCTCCCACGCATACATCCATTTTCGATAAATGCTTGCCATGAATTATGAAAGTTCTTGTCTTGATTCTAAATGATGCAGAGTACTTTCCAGATGCCCGATTGCCATGACTTAAGTGAAATCCCGTACACTGTGCTTACCGGAGCGCGAAGCATTTGATTCCGACGAAACTTGAGCGTATTGCCCATGAAATCGGTGGCGAACTGCGTGGCGCTTCTGCACCGATTGCCCCCGCTTTTTCTGTAACAATCGATCGCGTCTGCACTGACTCGCGTGGCGCTTCTCCGGGTGCGCTCTTTGTTGCTCTGAGGGGGCAGCAGGCGGATGGCCACCGCTTCCTTGCCGACGCGTTTCGCAATGGCGCGACAGCGGCGATGATTGCGCAAGATCGGCATGCCGGCGCGGCGCTTGATCCTT
>DATCAX010000432.1:0-2530 GCA_036512375.1 Candidatus Angelobacter sp.
CGGATCCTGCAACACCCGCAATGCGACCGAGTACACCATGCGCCCGTACCGATCGAATATCTCCGTCATCGCCTGCTGATCGCCGCCGCGCACACGATCCAGCAAATGCGCATCGACCCCCGGCGCAACTCCAGCCCGTCCAAATTGATCTGGAGCTCTGTCAACAGAACGACTGACAGCCGTGATCGGATTGGAGGGGTTTTCTGTCATCGATTAAGAGGATCGCCAAGAAGGAAGGCGGGCCGGGGTGTGCCTGCTTGCGCCATTCTAATGATCGCCATGCTGAAGGTCCAATTGTTTTCGAGCGCCCCTGGAACGATCTCCCGCCTCTGCGCACCGGAAATCAAACACGCACAGCAAACGGGCCACCGCAACTCCCCGGGCCATTCCCACGCACCCGATCTGGCATCTCAAACCAGCCGCAATTGAGGTACGAGTCAAACCGCCCTATCGGATTTAGCCACAGCAGGAATTTCTCCAGCCAGTTTTTGCCGCGTCAAATCTCCGGCCTGCACGCAGGCTTTCTACCACGCCAGCAACTCATCTCCCGAAGTCGGCGACAGGAACGTGACCGCAGCCGGAAGCGGCCGCACCGAGTCCGCGAAGAATTCAATGCTCTCCGGACCCGCGGCCCTCGCCCGTTCCAGCGCCTGTTCGGCCTCGCGCAAAACCACTACCGGCGAACGGCCGATACTGGACGCAAGCCCAAAGCACGCCGAAAGACGGATCGACTCTCCAGCCACATGGAATGGCAAGCTGAAAACATCCATTCGTAGCCTCTCAGCCAGCATCATGGCGTTGGTCGTACTACAGCCGGGCAGCACAACCAGGAATTCGTCCATGCCCGGCCGCCCCAGCAGATCGTAACTGCGCAGCAAACGCGTCGTGCGCCGCACCACCTGGCACAGCAGCTCGTCGCAGGCGTCCACGCCGAGCCGCGAATTCCAATGGCCAAAATCGTCAATATCAAACAGAACCAGGCACAGCGAGCCGTTCTGCCTCTGAACTCGGTCGGTCTCGCGAAACAGCATGGCCAACAGCGCCTCGCGGTTATACACGCCGGTCAGCCGGTCAAGTTGCGCATTCGTTGCGGCAGACTCGCGAAGCGTGTCTACTTCGTCCACCAGGTGATGCGTGCGCATCACCATGTCCAGCCGAAGCTGCCAGTAGGCCGTCTCATCCGCGCGAAGAATCAGGTCGTCGATCACGCCTTCTGACAAGCGGTCGATCCATTCCTCGGTTACACTGTCCGAAATCACGACAATCGGAAACCGCTTGCCGCCAGCCTCCGCGCTTGCCGCCGCCAGCAACTGCCCCATCGCCATGCCGGGCAAATCAGAATCCAGCAGCGCCAGCTCGGGCGGTTTGGCCGCGGTCATTGGGGCCAGTGCGGCATGCGCGGAGAGAACCACTTCGACGCGCGCTCCCATCGCCCTCAGCACAGGTTCAACAGCCGCCAGCAGAGCAGGCTCGGGCGAGGCGAGCAGGAACGTGGGAGGTTTGTTTGCAGGCATCCTGGAATTTCTCCGTACTGGATGCATCGGCGCAGATTAGAAAAAATTTAGATCGCAGAGACGAATTTTTGGGCGATCCCAATAACCAACGCCCGCATTCCTCATGCCCAAAGTAATGCTCGCGGTCACTTCATCGCACTCCGGAAGTGCGCACACACACCACCAAACTGGAGCGTCAGCAGGAGCTCAAATGGAAGTTGGATTGCCCGCCTTTGCTCGGTCAAAAACATCCAGCAATGTTGCCGGCCTCTCGCCGCCCTGATTCCGGGAAATCATCCAGGCAGAAAGGCTCACCAAAATAGCAGCAATAAACAGCAAATCGCCGTGTGCCCATCCCAGCGGATTCACAAAGACAGGAGGCCATTTACTAAAACATATGTCGATCCATTGAATTAAAAAGAATGTCCATAATCCGGCCGCCGCTCCACGCAGTGACACGAGACTGAAAAAGTAAATGGGGAATGCCATCGTCAGGCAAAGGTCAAGAAGTACATCCTTGGTTGTCGAAAATCCGATTCCAAGCACGTACACACAGCCGAGCAGTGTCTCCAGCAGCAGCATAGAGCCCGCAGCCAGGAGTGAAATTCTTGCCAAAAGCAGCGTTCGATCAGTCAAGGTCCGTCCGCTCCATGCGTCAAGCAGCCGTCAGTCTACAAAGTCCACCCGCGGCGCAATGGGAATCACGCCGCGCTCGTGGCCCAACTCGAGAAGTTTGCGAATCGCCGCTCGGCCATCGGCACCGTAGTCCAGCGTGCGCTCGTTCACATACATGCTTACAAAGCGGCTGGCCGTCCGGGCGTCAAGATCGCGTGCAAACTGCATCGCGTATTCAAGCGCCTGTTCGCGGTGGTCCAGGGCATGCTGAATGCTGTCGCGCAGGGCCTTCGAAATAATCTTGTGCTTCTCCGCGCCAAGCGAGCGGCGAATCGCGTTGCCGCCCAGCGGCAGCACCAAGCCGGTGGTTTCCCGCCACCAGACGCCGAGATCCAGAACCTTGTAAAGGCCGCTCGAAGTGT
>DATCAX010000433.1:0-4294 GCA_036512375.1 Candidatus Angelobacter sp.
CGGCTTTGCGCACCTGCGGATCTACCTGACGATGGGCAATATCCACGGCAGGAAGTGATCCGTTCGCGACCCAGCGCACGCCTTCCGGCAAAGGTTCCGGACCAGGTTGGACTTGGTAGTGGACTTCATGGCCGAGTTCCGCCAGGCCCTTGACCATGAGATCAGTGATGCGAAAAGCAGCCAGGCCTTCTCCAGAAACAGGATAGGCGCGCGCGGGATAGAAACTTCGTCGCGTAACCAAAATGCGTATGGCACCGGACACGCTTGCTTCCTCCAGATTTTCCGCCGTCGATCAGGGTTTCCGCCGAGCCGATGCGTCCTTCAAAAATCCACAAGTCCGTCCACGCACGCCAGCCACGATCCATCGACGCGATGTGCATCCACATGGTGCATGCCCGATGCGTTCCATGAGCTTCCGTCGGGTGTGAGCACGGGCGACTCTTTCACCTCATGCTCTTTGTATGTGCTCGCGGTCAGTTCGGTGATTTCGAAAGCTCGCACTTGCCTGCCATATGTGGGAAGACAATCCTGGGTAAAGCGGAGAAGCCTGCCATCGTAGTCCAGCACCCGGCCGCCCGGTCGCGCCACTGTTTTATCGTCAGAGATGATGGGACTTGAAGGATGCTCAGTCCATGTGGAAGCCGGATCAGCGGCGGAATACAAATTCAGCGTGTCATGTTTATGCGGCGTCGGGCAGGTGTAGAGCCACCATTTTCCGTCGTGCTCAAAGATAGACGGATCGGCATGCTGGCCGGGAATCAGGTCCTTTACCAAAGTCCACTTGTCCGGGAAAGATTCCGCACGATAGAGACGTACGGCATTTGCTCCAAGCGTTTCAGGGATCATGTAGAAATCGTCGTTCCACTCGAACACGTACGGGTAGGAAAGATGAAACGGCTCCTGCAAGACGATTCGTTCGTAGTGCCACGTGAGGCCATCACAGCTGGTAGCCCGGCCGATCTCGCCTCTATTCGGTTCATTGTTGAGTACTTCGAAAAACATGTGCCACAGCCCATCCACCTTCACCATGAAGGGGTCAGCCACAAAGCGCGCGGGAACATCCGTCACGTCAGCGGCAGAAAGAACAGGGTTGGACACGCCCGGAGCGGCAGCAAGCTGCAGCGGTGATTTTCCGGCATACATGGCGATGGACCATTTCCATGGCCGGGTTGCGTCTTTTGATCTTTGTCCTACAGCGTTGGGATTGATCGTTTCCATTGATCACTAATTCTATCGATTTGATGCCGGGCGCGGCTGATATTTTCTCAGGATCGACCTCCAGCCTGGCGCTTTTGCAACACCTCGCGAACAGCCTGGAAATTCACGGTGATCACGCTTGGCGCCTGCTGCTGCCTTGCGGATGCCGAAAGCTCTGGCTCGGTCTTCACAAAGTCGACCAGCACTAGACGCCGCTCACTCACCGCCCCGCGCAATTGCCGGACGTACATCGGCAGGTGATGCAGAGGGGAGAGCACAAAAAGGGCCGCCATAATCAGGCAGGCACTGCTCATTTGCACGCCGCTGGGATAAGGAGCATGCAACCACCAGGTGAGCACGTAAGTTGCAACAATTCCTGACAATATGCTGGAGCAGGCAAACATCGGGATGCAGAAGGTGTTTTCCCGGCGGTCCAGATAAATGAACGTGCAGAAGATGCCCAGCCCGGCATAAAAGAAGCCGATCGCCAGACCGGACAGGGCGAACGGCGCGCTCCAGAGATGGGAAAAACCAAAGCGTATTTCCTGCGCAATCGCGCCGCGTCCCAGCAGCGCAAAGAGGGCCGGGGTTAGCACCAGTGCCGGCATGGCGACAATCTGCTCTTCCACAAAGTAAGCAAGGCCGGCTTCCTTCTGCCCGGTCTTTGCCAGCTGCGTCATGCACGGGAGACGCACCGCATAGCCGGCAAGATAGACCGCCAGATTCAACAGAGCGGCCAAGCTGAGTTGATGGCGGTTCACGCCAGCAAAGGCGATTATTACTGCAGCAAGGCTCAGAGACAGTCCGGCCCACGAAAACCAGCGCACTCGACGTTGAAACAAACGATCGATCAGCGGAGACATGATGAGCACGCCGCTGCGCATCAGGATCAGCGCGAAAAGAATCGATACTCCGCTAAAGCTATAGGCCAGCGTGGTGGCAAGAATTATGGCGGCAAAGCCCAACCCGGAGATCAGAGTCTGGTGGCCCGGCGCGATGATGCTGTATCCGAACGCATTCCTTTTCCCAGCATATTTCCACCAACCCATCACAGTAATAAAACTCAGCATCACGGCAGCTGTGGAGATCACAGTGGAAGGGAGCAGCGCAAAACCTGAAACCGGCTGACCGCCGGAAAGCATTCCTGACGTGACTGCCTTGGTCAATCCGCTGTAAGGGATGTAGAAGAGAAAATATCCCAGGGTAAGGGCCCAGATACTGAGGGTGTGTTGCCGCTTCGTGCTCGTCATGGCTTTCACTTGCTTTCGTGCCGTTACAGATGCCTGTATCAGTAATCGTTCGTCATGGTTTGTAGAATGATGGATCGTGGCGTTCTCCCAACAGAGACTTCCCGATCGTCGCCAGAATCTGGTCGTCGTTGTCATGCCGGACGTAAAACGATAAGTCGCGGTAAATGCGCTCAAGCGCGCTGGGACGGTTCAGGCTGCGCGCACCGCAGGCGCGTATGCATCGCTTCACGGTGTCTTCAGCCAGGTGCTCCATGGTGTGCCGGGCGCGGCTGCCGGCAAGCTGCGCTTCGTCGTGACGGCCGGTTTCCCACATGCGCGCAACATGCTGCAACCAGAGATGACCGGTCTCAACGTTAATGTCGCTTTGCGCGATGTGATGTTGGATATAAGGATCGGCCGCCTTGTTTTGCGAAGCAATGTATTCGACCGCAAACTCGTACGCAGCCTCAGCCGCTCCAAGAAAAGTTGCGGCATAGTGCGGGATAAAGCAGGTTTGCCATCCATCAATCAGGTATTGGCCTGGACGCCCAATCAGGTTCGCGTCGGGAATGAACGTGCGATCGAAGCGGACAACATGGCTGGCCGTGGCGCGCATTCCGATAGGGTCCCACCAGGAACGATCAATGCTGACCGACGGGTCAGAGAGATCGCAGGCCAGCATGAGCTGCGAGTCAACCGGTGCGGTGCTGTGTCTGGCTCCGCCGGGGCCGGCCGTGCTTACGAGCAAAATAGCCCATTGTGCTCCTCCGGCGCTGGTGGCAAACGCCTTGTTACCTTCCACCAGCCAGCCGCCATTCACCCTGATAGTGTGGGTGCCGAAATTCATATTCTCCGATGACGCCCGTGCCTGCGGTTCACCACTCCACGCCACCCACGTGTCGCCTTTTTGTATGACGCCGTTAAACCAGCGTTCTTTTTGCTCTGGCGTTCCCATACCGTCAATGAGCACGAGGGAATTGCAGTGGCCTTCCCAGCAGCGCGCCAGTGACAGGTCAGCCTTAGCGATCTCCTTGGTGATGAGCCACAGAGTAAGAACATCGCCGCGGTAGGGACCTAAACCCAGGCCACCGTATTCGCAAGGTGCAGCCGCGGCCAGCAGCCCGGAACGAAATAAATCAACGAAATCTTCCGCCGGATAGGCCGCGGCGCGATCGTATTCAGGAGCCCGGGGCGCAAAGTTAGTGCGCGCTAGCTCGCGCGTACGAATAACCAGTTCGTTTTGCGAGGGATCAAGTTCTACATACATCTGTCAGCCACTCCCGTGATCTCATGTTTAAGCCCAGGAATTAATTCCGCGTGTAAAAATAATCCGCGTAGAAAAAGGATTTGCGCACCAGTGAACCTCAGGAACTGCATTCCAAGGCTTCCTGTTCAACTGCAAAAGGCTCAGCGGGGCTCATTGGCCACGCGCCCATCACCGCGTCACGTCCGACGCTACGTGGCATCTCCTGGCCCACCATCATGTGAAATTGTTTGCGTACCTGGGTGAGCACCACGTCATGGCCGTCAATTACGGTGCCGCCGCGCGTGTGCATGCCTGAAACCAGCGGCGTGGGGCGTGTGCCATAGGCCAGATCAACCACCACGGTGTCACAACTAAGTGAGTCAATGACGAAGGGAAGGGAATCATCTTCGCGGCCAATGGGCGTTGCGTTCACCAGCAGAGTGAATCCTTCCGCCTGAAAATCTGACAGCAGAACGAACGGCAGGCCAAGAAGCCGGGTAGCTCGGTCGCCACGTTCTTTGCCGCGATTGACCAACGTTACGTCCATACCGGCCTGGTGCAATGCGGCCGCCACGGCCCTGCCGGCGCCTCCGCATCCGATAACAGCAGCCTTGCACGGCGT
>DATCAX010000434.1:0-3948 GCA_036512375.1 Candidatus Angelobacter sp.
CCCGGACGGCACGGAGTACGGCAGCGCATCACTGGAAAAGCTGCTGAGCACTTGTCACCGGTTGCCATCGCGCGAACTGGTGGATAAGTGCCTGGAGGAGGTATTGAACTTCCGCTCCGGTTCGCCGCGGCTGGATGATCAGGCGCTTATGGTGCTGCAGTTTCAACCGGCGGCATGAGCGCTCTCAGCCGCCGGTTTGACAATCCCCTGCCTGCATAGGCACACTAAGTGATTCGCCCCAGAAGTTCGTTCGCCCAGGCCGTCTAAAAAACAACACCTAGTGAACCACCCCATGACAAACCGGGTTTCTTACACGCTGGAATCAACACTGGAAAGCGTTAATCAGGTTGAACAAAAAGCTTCAGAGGTTGCCGCTCGGGCGGGCCTGGCTGAAGACGAACAGTACCAGGTGGCCATGGCGGTGCGCGAGGCGGCGGTGAACGCGGTATTGCACGGCAATGCCTATGATCCGGGAAAAAGATTTGTGGTGGCGTATGAAACCACCAGCGAATCGCTGGTGATCACCATCACCGATCAGGGCAAAGGGCTGGATCCGGAATCGCTGCCCGATCCGCTGGCGCCGGAAAATCTGATGAAGGGCTCAGGGCGCGGGATTTTTCTGATTCGTGCATTCATGGACGAGGTGAAAATCCGGAACACGAATCCGGGGACGGAAGTAACACTTATCAAGCATACCGGCCGCAAGTCGGCGAATGCCAAGGAGGAGGAAGCACAGTGAGTATGAAAGCAACCAATCGGCAAGTGGAAGGCGTCGCTGTTGTGGACATGAGCGGCCGCATCACTTTGGGTGAGGGCAGCGTGGTATTGCGAGACACCATCCGCGACCTGATCGGCAAAGGAAACAAAAAAATCCTGCTTAACCTGGGCGACGTCACCTACATTGACAGCTCCGGCATTGGCGAACTGGTGAGCGCGTTTACCGCGGTGCGTCGCGAAAACGGCGAACTGAAGCTGCTCAACCTCACAAAGAAAGTCCACGACCTGCTTCAGATCACCAAGCTCTATACCGTCTTCGATATTAAGGATGACGAAGCGACAGCGATCAAAGCTTTCGGCAAATAACTTCCATTTGCGGCAGGCGGGTTTCCGCTCGCCTGCCGGTATCTTTTATGCCCAGAATTTCCCGCATTGATCGTGCAGCGGCCTCGCCGGAAGTGGCTGAGGTTTATGACCACTTCATGAAGCACCGCGGCAACATTCCCAACATGTTCCGCACCGCCGCTCATCGGCCGGAAATCATGCGGACCATGGTGGAGCATTTCCGCGCCGTCATGGAGACAGGGACGGTCCCGGCCAAGCTGAAAGAACTGGTGATTGTCCGCACCACGCAGATCAACCGCTGCGAATATTGACTGGCGTCACACACCGTCTTGGCAAGACGGCATGGCTGGACGGACGACCAGATCAATGACCTGGCCAACTTCGACCAACGCTCTGACTTCACGGAAAAAGAAAAAGTTGCGCTGCGGCTGGCGGAACGCGTTACCCGCGACGCGCACACCGTCGACGATCAACTCTTTGGCGAGCTGCGCAAACACTTTGACGAAGGTGAGATTATCGAGCTGCTGGCCGCCATCGGACTTTTCAACTATTTCAATCGATTCAATGACGCGCTGCAGATGGAGCCGACGAAGTAGCGTTCGGCTCCGCTCGAGATATCAACGAATGACGATCTTGTCCTTGATGGCGTTGAATTCGTCGGGTGAAATCACGCCTTTAGTCCCGATTTCATCAACCGTGTGATAGGGACGGCCCTTGATGATGCGGCCTGCGGTTTCCTCGTCGATACCCGGAAGAGTCTGAAGCTGGACTTTCGATGCCGAGTTCACGTTCACCGGCTTGTCCGGCGTTGCCAAACCCTGCTTTACGCCTTCCGCAATGGCCTTGGTTTGTATTGCCGCTTCCTTGGCTTCCTTCTTGATTTCCACTGCGGCTACTTTGCTGCCTTCTTTGATCTGTTCTGTGGCTTTGGCAGCTTCCTGCTTAGTTTTCTCCGTGTCCTGCTGGTTGCAGGCAGAGAGCAGCAGAAAAGGAACAGCGAGCGCGGCTGTAAGCACTAATCTCATCGTACATACCCCAACAGGTACAGAATCAGGATGATGATCAGGATCAGTCCCAGCCCGCCGACAGGGCGATAGCCCCAGCTGCGGCTGTGCGGCCATGATGGCAGGGCACCTATCAACATCAGCACAAGAATAACAATCAGAATCGTAATCAAAGGAACCTCCAACGCTTGCCTTATGTTGGAGTGTGAGAAGCTGGAGGGAGTTGCAAGTCTCTTTCTGAAATCCCGAAGCGCAGCGAGGGATCCCTATGGTAAGAAGATCCTTCAGCAACAGTAGGATCGCGCGATGATGGAGATTGCGCAGAACAAGCGCTGGTCCTTTTGTGTTTCCCCAGGCCGCGTCGTCACTGTAGGGTTCCCTCGCTGCGCTCGGGACAGAAAAAAAATCAGCCGGGGAACCCGTGTCCCCGGCTGAACCTCAGCTATTCAGGAGAAAGCGTTTACGCGGTACGGCGCGGGCGGATGCTCAGATCGCGCACCTGGGCCAGCAGGCTGGAGCGCTGCATTGAATCCAGCTTGTCCAGGCATTGAATAATCTCAGCAATAAACTCGTCATGCATCAGGTCAGTGATGTCGTCTTCCAGCGTGCGGCTGGAACCTTTCAGCAAATCGGCCATGGAAACTTCCAGCGCAGTGGCCAGCCGCTGCAGGGAAGAAAGCGTCGGCATGGCTTTTTCATTTTCGATCTTCGAGACATAAGTGCGCGGCACCTGCATGCGCAGCGCAAGCTGGCGCTGGCTCAGGCCGGACTTTTGCCGTAGCATACGGATGGATGACGCCACCTGAAGATGGGAATGACGTCCGTTCGAGGGCGGTTCAACCGGCGCCTGGACCTCAAGAATCGGCTCGGGTTCGTCCTCGTCCATTGAGGTGCGGCATTTTCTGCACAGGTTGTTGTTGGTCCTGAATTGGACTAAGTGACAATGGTCGCAACGTACCACTTCCCGGGAATCAACCGGCGCCAGTGCTGTAGCCATGAATGTTTCGGAGTTGCCAGAGCAGGCAGTTTCTCCAAGAACCTTTACTTCGGGGATACCCTTAACTCACGTAGTCTCAAGCATCAACTCACAATTGTCAATAAGAAAATTAGGTAAAAACCTGAACCAATGGTAAAAAATAGGTGAATAAATAGAGAAAACAGGTATAAAAACAGGTAGAAAACTATGACGATGGACAGAACACAGGCCTGGAGCCTGCTTTGCGAATATACCCAGTCAGAAAGCCTGCGCAAACACATGCTGGCCGTGGAAGCGTGCATGCGCGCTTACGCCGGCAAGTTCGGCGAGGACGAGAACAAATGGGGCATCACCGGCCTGCTGCATGACTTTGATTATGAGAAATATCCAACGCCGGCCGAGCACCCTTTCGTCGGCAACAAGATTCTGGAAGAGCGTGGCTACCCCGAAGATGTGCGCCGCGCTATCCTCTCCCATGCCGACTACAGCGGCGTGAAGCGCGAAAGCAAAATGGAAAAGACGCTTTATGCCTGCGATGAAGTTTCGGGTTTCATCACGGCGTCGGCTCTGGTAAAGCCGAACAAGTCATTGGCTGAAGTGGAGGCAAAGTCCGTCCGCAAAAAAATGAAGGACAAAGCCTTTGCCCGCAGTGTGAACCGCGATGACATCATCAACGGTGCAGCGGATCTGGGCGTCGATCTGGAAGAGCACATCGCGTTCTGCATAGAAGCGATGAAAGGGATTGCGGGCGAGTTGGGGCTGATGGGGGCGTGATTTGTTTCTCCAGCACCCGGCGCGGCGGCAGCAGCCAAGGATGTTTTTCGATCAGCCTGGTCCTGGTTTCCCTGAAATAGATGCAAGGGCAATTCCGCAAAGTAACCCCTGTCAAGCCTGTACTGTTTCGCA
>DATCAX010000435.1:0-3870 GCA_036512375.1 Candidatus Angelobacter sp.
ACTTACGCCGAACTCGGCGCGCTGCGGCCCTGGGCGGGCGGCGAATACGTTTACATCCGTGATGCCTATGGTCCATTGCCATCATTTCTGTACGCCTGGACGTGGTTTCTCATCGCCAAGCCAGCATCCATTGCCAGTGTGACAAGCGGGCTGGTGCGCGTGCTGGGTAGCTTTGCCGCGTTCAGCTTTCTTCCGCATCCGATCTTCTCCCTGCAAGGCAGCAACGGCCATGGCTACCAGATTACATACGGGCATCTGCTGGCCGTTGCGGCAACCATCCTGATCACTGCTTTGAATTACCTGGGTGTACGCAAGGCCGGAAACTTTCAACTGGTAATGACCACGCTGAAAATTGTGATGATCGTCGTCATCATTGCGGCTGGCTTCAGCGCCACCACCGGAAGCTGGAGCAACTTCGGCACCACGTTTCTTGGCGCCAAGGGCGGCATGGCCGGCTTTATGGCCGCTCTGGTGGCCGCGCTATGGGCCTATGACGGCTGGAACGATCTCAACATGGTCAGCGGTGAAATTCGCAATCCTGAGCGGAGCATTCCTCTTGCGCTGATCGCAGGTGTGGCCATTGTTGCGGTTCTTTATATCGGCGTAAACGGCGCTGTGCAGTATGTAATGCCGGCAGCGGATATCGCTCAATCGCCCGTGCCCGCTTCGGCGGCAACCCAGATAGCTATCGGTCACCTGGGTGCGCTGCTGGTGTCGGCCGGCATGGCGCTCTCCATGTTCGTGACGCTCAATGGCACCATCATGAGCGGTGGACGTATTCCTTTTGCCGTGGCCCGCGATGGTTACTTCTTCAAAGCCTTAGCCGAGGTGCATCCGCGTTTTCATACCCCGGCGCTGGCGCTTCTCGTCCAGGCAGTAATGGCGATTGCACTTCAGCTGGGTGGCGGATCGTTCCGAGACTTTCTCGAGCTGGCAATTTTCTCGGAATGGCTCTTTTACATGATCGCCGCTAGTACTGTTTTCGTCTTTCGCGCTCGTGAACCCAATGCGCCCCGCCCTTATCGCACCTGGGGATATCCCGTGGTGCCGGCGCTCTTCGTCGTTGCCGCAGCGGTCCTGCTCTACTACACCTTCATGGACAAACTGCATCACTCTCTGGTCGGAACCATAGTGATGACGTTGGTGATGCTGGCTGGAATTCCAGTGTTCTGGTGGTTTGCGAAGCAGAAGAAGGCGGCTTAACGATAGGGTTTTTCTGAAATCTCGAGCGCAGCGAGAGAGCCCTGCCGATCACCGGGATTTGAAGGTCTGCAATAAGAGTACATTCTCGTTGCCATAGGGTTCCCTCAGTCGCAGAACCCAGCGGCTTCGGGATTGCAGAAAAAACTTACACCCTGCTGAACTCCAGCACCTTCTCTGAAGGCCCCGGCTTGGGCGGCGAGAGGCGTTCGTAGATCTTCACGTACTCACGCGCGGACGCGGTCCAGGAAAAATCTTTCTTCATACCGTTTTGCATTAGCTTCAGCCATCCAGCCTGGTCTTTAAATGCCCTGAGCGCTTCATGAATGCAGTTGAGCAGCGCCACACCGGAATACGCGGTGAACTTGAAGCCAGTTCCCTTGGCCGAGGTGGGGTCCCACGGCTCAATCGTGTCATCAAGGCCGCCGGTGGCGCGGACGATCGGCACCGTTCCATAGCGCAGGCTATACATCTGGTTCAGGCCGCTGGGCTCATAGCGCGACGGCATCAGGAACATGTCTGCGCCGGCTTCAATCTTGTGTGCCAGCGCGTTGTCATACGCCACCTTGACTGCAATTTTTTGCGGATGCTGCTTTTGCAGCTTCAGCAACAGGTCCTGGTATTCCTTGTCGCCGCTGCCCAGCGCGGTAATGATCACCGGCAGGCGTGCCAGGACGCTGGCAATGTCTTCGATCAGGTCAAAGCCTTTTTGCGCGACACAGCGTGAGACGATGCCGATAACCGGCGTCTCGATCGGCGCATTTTCCATGCCGTACTGTCGCAACAGATCGTACTTGCATTCCTTTTTGCCTTGAAGGCTTTCCGCTGAATACTGCCGGACCACGTACTTGTCTTTTTCAGGGCTCCATTCGTTGTAATCCACTCCATTGATAATCCCCGTCAATGATCCCGCGCGCGACTTCAGCACGCCTTCCAGGCCAAAGCCATATTCGCTGGTCTGTATCTCCTGCGCGTACTTGCGGCTTACCGTAGTCAGGTGGTCGGAAAAAGCCAGAGCGCCTTTCAGGAAATTTACCTTGCCCCAGAATTCCATCTGGTCGATGGTAAAGAGCTCCCAGGGAAGCATGAGCAACGGTAGCGTGTCAGGAGGAAACAATCCCTGGTAGCCAATATTGTGGATGGTAAAGACGGTGCGCGTGCCACGAAAAACCGGATCGGCTTCATAACTGGTACGCAGGAGAATGGGAACCAGCGCCGACTGCCAGTCGTGACAATGAAAAATATCGGGCACGCCAAGAACCTTGGACGCCTCCACTACGGCGCGGCAATACAGAGCAAAGCGCTCAGCATTGTCCGGATAGTCGCCGGCGGAAGTCCCGTACAGAGCTTCGCGGTTAAAGAACTCCGGATAATCAATGAAGTAGAATTGCACGCCGGAACGCTTTCCCCCATCCAGCACCGAGCAGAAGCGGTACTGATCGTCAAACGGGATGGTAATGCTGGGCAGCAGTACTTTGGCATCCGGCAGCTTGGTTTGTTTATATTTAGGCAGGTAGACAGAAACGGAATGGCCCAGTTCGGCTAGCGCTTGCGGCAGGGCGCCAACAACATCAGCCAGTCCGCCGGTTTTAGCGAAGGGCACGCACTCAGAAGCGGCAAAGACGATCTTCACGGGGGCCTCCGTGGTAATAAGAACTGTACACGGCACGAACCTGCTAAGAAAATTCTAAATGGCGGCAACAAAAAGGGCCAATTCGGGAAACACGAAAAAACCCAAACTGGGCCAGAATTTCCTGGCCGACGTGGGTGCCGCAGAGCAGATCGTTGACGCTCTGGGCGACGTATCCAATTCCGTTGTGGTGGAGATTGGCCCCGGCAAGGGAGCGCTCACACAGGTGCTGGCGCGACGGGCCAGACAGCTGATCGCCGTGGAAGTGGACCGCATGATGTCCACGGAACTTCGCTTCAAATATCGCCTTCACCCGCAGGTTGAGATCATTGAAGCGGACGTGCTCAAGCTGGATTTCCGCACCGTGTTGAACCGCACCATTGGGCCGCTCAATGACTTGCGTCCGCTCAAGCCCTCGCGCGCGCGTGTGGTTGGCAACCTTCCCTATTACATTACGTCGGATATTCTGCTTCGGCTCTTTGAATTTCATGAGCAGTTTGACGTAATCGTGATCATGGTCCAGCGCGAAGTGGCTGACCGAATTGCTGCGCACCCAGGCACGCGCGATTACGGCGTGCTCTCTGCGACGGCGCAACTGTATACGAAAGTGGAAAACCTCTTTACCTTGCCGCCAGATGCATTTTTGCCGCCGCCCAAAGTGCATTCCTCGGTCTTGCGGATGACGATTGCGCCGCGGTTTGCTGAATTGCAGATTAAGCCCGCCGAGTTCATCGCATTTCTGAAAACGTCCTTTGCCATGAAGCGCAAGACGCTGCTCAATAACCTGAAGAAAAATTATCCCGAAGAGCTGATCCGCAGCAGCCTGAAAGAAGCAGGCATACGAGCTGATGTTCGCGCGGAAGCGCTGCCGCTGGAAACCAGCGCCCAGGTGTTCAGGCAATTGCAGACAACTGGAAAAAATCTTTGAAACACAGAGGAACAGAGGCAACGGAGGAAGCGCAGATTTCGGTTCATTCTATCGACAACTGATTCGACCCTGAACATTACCTTCCGTTTTCCTCTGCGTCCTCCTTACCTCT
>DATCAX010000436.1:0-8221 GCA_036512375.1 Candidatus Angelobacter sp.
ATGCCAGCCGCGTCCCCGCCGCGCCTAAAACGGGAAGCGGAGCGTCCATCTCAGTTGCTCGATTTGTGAACAGACATTTGTCGGAGAAACTTAGCTCATCGTTCAACGTAGATTTTGCGGAGCTGGTTCTCGCCTGCTACGGCGTTTTGCTGGCGAAGATCTCAGGCCAGGACGAGGCAGTTGTAGTTGCTTCACTGGATGAAAGAGAGCCCTTTCCAATTCTTTTCCATCCCTCTTTGGATTCGAGCTTTGCTGAATTTGCTCGTGCCTCGAGTCAAAAGCTGGAGCAGGCGCGTCTCCATCGCCTATTTGCATTCTTCGTCCTGACAAATCCATTGCGCTTAAAAGAGTTCGGCAGTGTCTGCCCTTCCTGGAGGGCAGGCTGCCTTGTGGCTGACGCTCCGGAAGTCACTATGGATAGCCGGATGGAGCACTATCCGGCGGTCAATCAACAGATTGATTTGCTGCTCAAGCTCACCATCGGAGCCAATGGCACCACATTTGAAGTTTCTAGTCCTACCGGTCGCCACTCTCAAGCCCAGGTGGAGAAGATTGCCGAAGAGCTTATGTCAGCCCTGGAGGCTCTCAATGCCAGGATGGATCTTAAACTCAACGATTTTGTTTGGGACTACACACCGAGAGAGAGGCCAGTTACAGAGGCTTCTCGCCAGGTTGCCGATATCCACGCTGCCGTACAACAGGGAAGCTGAGAAGCGTTTGATTGGAGAGATGCCAGATGCAATCCCCGAGCTCTGAACTGCAGGTGCTGACCATTGACGGTCAGCACCACATGATGGCTGAATGGAACAGCACGCACGCTGACTATCCCCGTGACAAGTGCATGCATGAGTTGTTTGAGCAGCGCGTATCGGAAACACCCGGCGCGATTGCCGTGGTTTGTGGATCCCAACAGTTGACATATCAGGAATTGAATTGGAAAGCGAACCAGTTGGCGAATTACTTGCGCAAGCTGGGTGCAGGCCCTGACGTCCTTATAGGCATCTGCATGTATCGTTCTCTGGAAATGATTATCGGGATATTAGGCACGTTGAAGGCTGGCGCCGCGTATGCTCCTCTGGATCCCGCGTATCCTCAGAAACGTCTGGCATCGATGATAGAAGACGTTGATTTGGGTGTATTGCTGACTACCCATGACATGCGTGCAGTTTTGCCTGAGAGCAAGGTAAGACAGGTTTGCCTGGACAGTGATTGGCCCCAGGTCGCCGGCGAGAGCGGCGACAATCTGCCCGTTGCGGCCTCTGTAAGAAATCTGTGTTATGTGATCTTCACATCCGGGTCTACAGGCAAGGCGAAGGCTGCGGCCGTTTTCCATGGCGGCTGGACAAACCTGATGCATTGGTTTGTCACAGAGTTCAACGTAAGTCCCGCGGACAAGGTGCTGGTGATCAGTTCATTCAGCTTTGATATTACCCAGAGAAGTATCGTCATGCCGCTGATTCGCGGGGCGCAACTGCATCTGCTGGCCTCGAATTACTTCGATCCTGCACTGATCGTCCAGACCATCGCAGGCCAGGGCATTACCCGCATGAACTGTGCTCCCAGCACCTTCTACCCCCTGGTTGAGAATTCAAGAGACGCGTTTTCCAAACTGCGTTCTTTGCGTACATTGTTTTTGGGAGGCGAAGCCATCTCCGCGTCACGGATACGGGAATGGGCTGAGTCTCGCGAGTGCTGTGCCGAGATAGCCAATGTCTATGGCGCCGCGGAGTGCAGTGATGTCTCAACCTTTTATGTCCTAAAGGACTACCAGAGATATGTGGGGGCCTCCGTTCCCATCGGAAAGCCGATCTTTAACACACAAGTCTATCTCCTGGATGAATTCCTCAAACCGGTGGCTTTTGGTCTTCCCGGTGAGATTTGCATTGCTGGCGATGGAGTAGGTTGGGGCTATATCAATGACAGCGCTCTGACGGAGCAAAAGTTTGTAGCCAATCCCTTCAGCAGCGAACCCGGAAGCCGGCTCTACCGTACAGGCGATCTGGGAAAGTTTTCGTCCGACTGGAACCTTGAGTTTATTGGCCGGGTTGATCATCAGGTGAAATTGCGCGGCTTCCGTATTGATTTGGGCGATATCGAATCCAATCTGCGCCAGCATAAGGAAGTCAAAGAAGCAGTGGTGTTAAGCAAGACTTTCAGTAATCAGGATCAGCGTCTGGTGGCATTCGTGGTGCCGCGGCATCGCGGAGGCTCGCGTGATCAAACCGCCAGCCAGTTGAGGTCTTTCTTAAAAGAGCGGCTGCCCGAATACATGGTGCCGAATGACGTGGTCATTCTGGAAGAAATGCCGTTGAATCCCAATGGCAAGACGGACCGCAACGCCCTGTTAAGCATGGATATTCTTGCGCTGGGGACAACTGCGGGACCGGAGGAGCCACGCACTCCTGCGGAGCGCGATCTGGCCACCATCTTTGCCAATGTGCTGAAGTTGGAACGGGTCGGAATCGTCGATAACTTCTTTGACTTGGGCGGACACTCGTATCTGGTCACTGAAACCCTGGGCCGCATTGCAGACCATTTTCATGTGAACTTATCGATTTTCGACTTTCTCGCCAACCCCAAAGTTACGGATCTTTTGAAGCGTATAGAGGAAGTACAGCAGGAAGATGCGATTGTAGATGTTTAGACCCAACCCGGTGCAGTCTGGCCGAAAGCAGCATTTGCAGACTTTATCTGCAATCTGAGAGCGGAATGAAAGGAGATATCATGACATTGCTGGTTGAAAATGCAGCTGTTGCGGCCGCCCCGGCGACTACCTCGGATGCTGGACTTGGAGAATTGCAACGTTTCCAGGCAGAACATCCTATATGGGACTGCCAGCTCATCCGGGCCTGCCGTGCAGGCTTGCTTACCAAAGAAGACTTCAGGCATATCTTCGGCCAATACTATAGGTACTCCAAAAACTTCACGCGATATCTGACAGCATTGATGACCAACTGTGAAAACGATTATTACCGCTCCCGGCTTTCTGAGAATTTGTGGGAAGAAGGTGGTGGAGCAGAGCCGGATAAGCGCCACGCGGAGCTCTTCCGCCGTTTTCTGAGCCGCTCTTTGGAAGTCGATCCGAGTACCATTCAATATCAAAGCTTTGCTAATGATTTTTTTCATCAATATCTGGACTTCTGCCGCAATTCCTCGGCGCTTGCCGGTTCAGCATTTCTTTCTCTTGGCACGGAAGGCGTTATATCGCGTCTCTATGGTTATTTCTGTGAAGGCTTGCTGAAGGCCGGTGTTCCGGAGGAAGAGTTGCTGTTTTTTCGGCTGCATATGGAATGTGATGATGAGCATGCAATTACACTGGCGGAATTGATGAGTTCTTTTTCCGGCGAGCCAGGATGGTTCGACCAGTGCAAGGCAGCCATCAACCATGCGCTGAATATGCGGCGGCAGTTTCTGGATGACGCTCTGAACTTTGCCCTTGATAGAAAGCTGCACAGCTTGCTGGGGCATGTGCGGAACGAGCATTCACTGGTTGCGAAAAACGCAACTGCAAAAGATTTTGTGAACTCAAAAAACACGGACGGGGCGCCTTTGTCGGGACTCTATTCCAACCGCGTGGAACATCTCAATGTTGAATTCTCAGTGAATCGTGTTGATTTTGGAGCCGAGGTTTTTGACGTGCGTCTGGTGAGCATTGCGCCTCATTGCAATACAGAACATCACCGGCATGCGCATGAATCTCTGCTGACCGTTGTAAAGGGTAAAGGGCGTGTGCTGGTTGGTGACTTTAAGGTAAATGTGGGGCCGGGAGACACAGTATTTGTCCCCCGCTGGACTATGCACCAGACCCAGAACGCCGCCGATGAAACCATGGAGCTCCTGGCGGTAACGGATTACGGCCTTACCCGGCACGCTTATCTCGGCGATCATCTTCGCACGACCCGGATGAATCCGGAGCGTGATGTTGATTCGAAGTAAGCGTCAGTTTTACCGCAGACGGCATTTATCGATTGGTGACCCGGTAGCGAGTTTGGCTGAAGAATGCGGCTATCTGGTTTTACGAATGCGTTGCGTTTGTGAACATTGTGGGATCAAGCGCTACGGCGTCATTGTGCAATTGGCCAACTTTGACTCCGGCATGTAGCGGTAAATTCCGCTTTAAGTCTTCAACTTGTGAGTGGTTATGCTACGGATAAGCCAGGCGATAAACTATTTCCCCAAACGACTGGGTCACAGCTGGTTTAATTTTGTTCCATTGAAGCGGCTACGTGAACGGCTTGGATCGAAAGAAAAACGTGGTGCCGAGCAGTTAGTCCATTTTGGCAAGCTGCTGCACCAGGAGACGTATGTGTCTGCAACCGATGGCAATTTATCGCTCCGGCTTGACGACCACCGGATCCTCGCCACGCCAACCGCTATCGGAAAAGCGATGATGCGCGTACGCGACATGGTCATAGTGAACGGGGCCGGAGTCAAACTCAAGGGAAGTCGGAATGTTTCAAGCGAGATTGAGATGCATCTGACGATTTACAAACTCCGCCCGGACGTCAAGGCCGTAGTGCATGCGCATCCTTGTACCGCGACTGCATTTGCCTGCGCAGGCATTGCACTGGATGAGCCCTTGTGCTCAGAACTTGTCATGACCCTTGGCTCGGTGCCGCTGGCCCCTTATGGGACTACCGGCACCTCTGAATTAAGTGAATCTCTGATGCCCTTCATACCTTATTACAACGCAATATTGATGGCGAACCATGGAGTGGTCGCATACGGTAAGACCGTATGCGAGGCGTATCAGAGGATGGAAGCTGTGGAACATTTTGCGAGGATTGTGCTAGCGACGCGGCAAATAGGCAAGCAGACCCTCTTGGATGGGGTCAAGATACAGAAGTTGCTGGACGCGAAGAATCGCTATAGCGTGTCCGGCGCTGGATCGGCAAACCAGGCCTCATAAAAGCTACGTTGCAGGAAATTGATTTGGGTGGAACAAGGCAAGACACTGTTTCAACGTGACACAGCTACTCTCAAAAAAATGGCGAAAGGGAGCACCTCAAAGTGCTTCAAGTGCGGTAGCTCTGGCTTCAAATAAAGTAACTTCAAATGAGTAAGAAGCTATGGTCCAGAACGTAGACTCTGTGAGCATTTGAGACTCGATATGGAAAGTTACAGCTCAGGTTGCCCGGTTTTTGAGGGAACAATGAACTCGCCGTTGTCATGGTATGCAATTCGTACAAAACCTCGCCAGGAGGAACGTGCGGTGGAGAATCTGATGTCGTGGGGAATACCAACACTCGCTCCGCGGTTGGAGGTGAACAATGGCCGGCGCGATTCCCAGCTTTTTCCTGGATATATCTTTGCCCGCTTGGATGGCCTCAAGATGTTGCGCGATATCCGCTTTACGCGCGGGGTCGCCTATGTTGTCAGCTTCGGCGGAGTTCCGGCCGCCATCGGCGATGAATTGATCGGGGAGATTTATTCTCGTATAGATGAAAACGGCGTTATACGCGCTAAGGCCACACTGAATCCTGGTGACAAAGTGGTAATCCGCTCCGGCCTTTTGCGAAATTTTTTGGGCGTATTCGAACGGGAGTTGCCCGGAACCGAACGCGTGCAGATACTGCTGCGCTCTGTGGCTTACAACGCCCATGTACAAGTTTCCCGGTTAGAAGTGGAAAAGTTCGCCGGTTAACCGCGGTCAGCTACTTTGTAAGCGGGTCTGCTTCAATTCACACATTCCGGGCGAGCTTAAGTCTCACGAACAGGCACGTGTCCAGCGATCAGAAGATCCAAGACTCATGAGCGCTTTTGCAAGAGATTCATTCGTTTGGCAGGAATCGGATAACCGCCAGAATCGCCAATGATGTTCCTGATAGAAACGTGACAATTGCTTTTTCCACCACCAGATCTTCTGGTTCCACTATTCAACTCAATTACCTAACCTCAAGGAGGAAATGTGCCTCAACCTGAACTAGCTTTGGAAACCCTGATGTCCAATGGTTATGCGAAAACGCTCGATCCGCAGGCCCGTGCTCTGCTAGTTGAATCAGCTCCGTTGATCGAAGCCTGGTCGCAAACCGAATGCCGGCCCAAGCCGAAGGGCGGAATGGAAGAATGGGCAAAAGAGAACAAATTGGAGCCTGAAAGTTGCGGCTGGTATCACGGGACATGGCAATATCTGCGTTTGCTCGACATGGTGGCAGTACCGCATTGGCATCGTGATTTTTACAACGAGAGGCTAGGCAGCATATTGAGACAAAATCCTCATGCTAATGTTCTGATCTCTGCGGCTGCTGACTGGGGAATGTTGGCTTCGCTCCATGAGGCAATCCAGATTGCCGGGGCGAGTCCTGACATTGTCCTGTATGACATCTGCAAGACTCCGCTGAAAGCATGCCAGTGGTACGCCGATTTGCATAACTTGCCTCTCAAAACCAGGTGCGCCAATATCATCACGGAAAATATTCCTGAAGCGCCCTTTGATCTGATCGTTACCGACGAATTTCTCAGTGTTCTCAAAGCGGAGTACAAGCCTCTCATTGCCAAGCGGTGGATGGAACTGCTGAAACCCGGCGGATCCGTGGTCACAGTGGCCATGATGGGTGATGTGACCACGCCCGAGTTGCGAGAGGGATATGCCCAGCGCGCAAGCCAGTTGCTCGCAGGCACCAATGGCGACTATCTGCCGAACCATGGTGAAGATAAGAAGGCCCAGGTGCTTGAGCTTTGCACGAACTTTGCAGAGTTCCATACCCGGCATATGCTTTCCGGTGAAGAGGAGTTGCGGTCTCTCCTTTCAGGTTTTGACCAAGTGGAGCTTCATCGCATTACCACTCTCGGCGAATGTGTGAACCCAACTGACTCGTTTCAGATCGTTGCCTCAAAATTGCGAGAGTAACGGATGGCTGTCGATGCCCTCATCATTGGCTCGCACGACAGCCAACTGGAAGACGAAGCCAACACGCTGCGGTCGAGGGGAGCGTCTCATTCCCAACTATCGGGACATGACGCTCAACATGCTCGAGGATTAGGGCAAGCCTTACCGCTACGGATATCTCCAACTGCTACCAAAGAAAAGAGCCGGGCGGCGGAGCGTATGGCCCCAATCGCGTACTCTCCGCTGCTAATAGATCATGCCAAATAAATTTTCCAATTTAAATGAGCTGCTTCTCTGGCGAACTGAACACAATTCCGGCCGACTGGCTTTAACTTTTCTTAAGGACGGCGAAAAGGAGGAAACCAATTGGACCTATGGGGAATTGGCACGCCGCGCCTGGTCCATTGCTGCACTCTTGCAGTCAGCCAATTCCACGGCACAGCCTGTACTGCTGTTGTATCCCCCTGGACCTGATTTCATCGCTGCTTTCTGGGGTTGCCTGGGCGCGGGAGCGATCGCTGTACCGGTTTATCCTCCGCGATCGAACCGGAGTTTGGTGCGGCTTAAGGCTGTTATTCGCGACTCGCAAGCGCTTACAGTTCTGACCACAAGCCCCACGCTGGCCAAAATCAGGCCGTTCGCAGATAGCGATCCTCAACTCGGCTCTCTTCGGTACCTGGCGACCGATGATTTAGCTCCAGGTCTCGCCCAGGATTGGAAACAGCCAAAGGTGGCTGGCGATTCCATCGCTTTCCTGCAATACACTTCTGGCTCGACCTCCACGCCTAAAGGAGTCATGGTAAGTCACTCCAATCTACTGGAGAACGAAGCCCTGATTCAGGAAGCATTTCGCCAAAATGAAGAGTCTGTCATAGTCGGCTGGCTCCCGCTCTATCACGATATGGGACTGATTGGGAACATGCTGCAGCCCATCTACGTGAGTGCCCGCTGCATTCTCATGTCGCCGATGGCATTTTTGGAACGGCCCTTTCGATGGCTGAATGCCATAACGCGTTACCGGGCGACCACCAGCGGTGGTCCCAACTTTGCTTACGACTTGTGTGTCCGCAAGATCGCAGAGGACGAACTGGCCAAGCTGGATTTAAGTAGCTGGGAGTTAGCTTTCAACGGAGCCGAGCCGGTGCGCTCCCAGACGATGAGGCGATTTGCGGAAAGATTCAGTGCCGCCGGCTTCAAGCCAAAGGCCTTTACTCCTTGTTATGGGTTGGCAGAGGCGACCTTGCTCGTTTCCGGTCGTGCCAGCGAGGATGAGCCGCCAATTTTGGAAATGGATACGGACGCCCTTGCGCACCATCAGGTGCGCAACCCATCTGAAGATTCAGGCGTCACGCGGGTTGTTAGTTGCGGGCAACCGGCGCGAGGAAGCAAGCT
>DATCAX010000437.1:0-4092 GCA_036512375.1 Candidatus Angelobacter sp.
CGAGCTTAAAAAGAATCGTTCTCTGCTTCAACGTTTCCGCTGGAATTTTCACAATTGCGATTCCCAGAATGGGAGAGAGAAGATGCAGGAAGAGTGGACCCGAATTTCCACATTTGCTTCTGCTCTTCGCCGAAGACCACCGTTGCAGCGGGAGCGATCTTCCTTTCAGGGTGCTGATTGAAAAATGCGACCTGATTCGCAGAGCAGGCCGTAATTGCGAGCGTAAATGTGTTAAAGCGTGCCTATTAATTTTTGTCGCGTGGGGCGAGGGTATTAGAATCCCACCCTTGCTGAGAAGCCAAGAACCAAGGGCCGGCTTCTCAGCAAGAATGGGGCAACGACGGCCCGACATCTCCAGGCTAAGAGATTGGGATATTGGGAGGTGCGGGGAAATGTTCCAAAATGAATTTCCGAGTCCTTATGATTGAATTCATTGCAAGCTCCACCCCATCAAGAAGGAACATCTCGCGAATATCCTTGTCGGCATCTCCCGACAGGACCGAATTGACCGCCCACGCCGTAGGGTGAGCGAACTTGGAGAACGCTTTGTTGCGAGCAACGAATGATTTCTCGCGACCAAGTTCTTCCGCAGCTTTTGCCACTCGCTTAAAGTCATCCGCAAGGTTCTTGATGCCGAACTTAGCGTTAGCGAATTTCGTCATGCGGTCTTGTGCTTTTGTGAGAACCGCTATCTCCGCACCCGTTTCTTGAACCGCTATCGCCTGTATTGCCTTTGACAGCCCAAATAGATCCCTTGCCACATCATCCCAGAATGCTTTTGCGTGAGTGTTTGAGAGATTGCAGTAATCCACCCAAATTGAAAGCTCAAGAAGATTCCGTGCTGTGTATGCCAATGTTGAGGTTCTGTTTTCAACGTAGGCACGTTCCAAGTCCGCAGCATTTAGCGCCAGCATCTCAATAAAATTGACGATTTGCCGCTCTCGCCACTCTTCAAATTTCTTTAGCCGGCCGTTCGCCTCTTTCAGATGAGTGGTTAGCAGCCGAGCCCGGATTGGAAATAGCTGATGTAAATCAGCAAGTGCTTTATCGCTTTCTTGGGACATCCACAACCATCGCCCTTCCTTTTTCCATGGTAACCCTAGAATCAAAGGAATCGCGACCAGACACGGGCCAATCAATGCGGATTGCCGAATCAGAAATTAGCCGGGAGAGACACGTCAGATAAAAGGAGCGGGTCACCAGACCGCTTTTTCATTGGCCGGCCTATCCTCCGCGTCCAGTCGTCCGCAGAAGAAGAGAAATGAGCGCGAACATGCGATGGAAGAAGTAGTCCATTTGCTCGACCGTTTGAATCGGGACCTTTCCAATCTCCGTGTGGCGAATCATGTATTTGTTCCCGATTTCAGTTAGAGCTTTTGCCTCAATCTCAAGCGCTTGCCGGAAAGTCGGTTCTGTAGCGGCACGGTCGAGGAGCTTTGTGATCGAATCCTTTTTGTCGGCTGGATATTCGATTGTCTTCAGCCTTTCCCATGCGTCCCATAATTTTTCAAGGCCATCCATACGTGCTGCGGGATCGGGGCTTACAAACCTATGCCGAGCTGTTTCAAGAAGTCCGTCAAGTTGCTGATCACCGGTTTGAAAAAGCGCTGCAGCCAAGCCCTCACGCAGAACATGCGGCGCGAGCCTGACAATCTCACCATTCTCCTGAAGGTCGTAGGCGAGGCCGTTACGGGTGAAAATTTGATTTATGACAGTGCGAAATTCTTCCTGGCCAGGGCACTGATCAAATGCCAAGTGGTAATGACGGTAGTAGTCGTGCCAGCCGCCTATGCTTCGTGGCATGGCGATATGCGCGTGACAAAACTCGACGAGATCAAGGACCTGATAACCGTTCGGTGGGTTCTGATCGTTGGGAGGCCACTGCAAATCGGGAAACTGTCCAAGGATTGCTTGCCTCATTATTTGTTCATCAGTCCCGTAGATACCATATCCATCTAGGCACTTTTCCGGGAAAGAGGCGCCAAAGGAGCCGTTGCCGATGCGTGCTTGAATTGCTGCTACAATCCCCTGCCAGACATTCGCGGGAACGTCTTCTCGTGTGCGGGGTCTAGCCCCAAGTTCGCGCTCGCTGAAATAAACCATAAGGCACTCTGTTATCTATTTTAGCTGGTGATCGCTGTTCTGGATTGGGGAGAAAAGAACGACATGACATGAAAGAAATGGGATGTTTTCCTTGACCCTGCCTGGGACACAGGGTGTCCTACCCTTTCTGCTCATTCCGACCTTCACGAAACCGTGGGTGGTTTTACATCATTTCTTCAATTTCGACCGGCTCTTATTTCCCAGAAGGTAGGCCCGACAGATATTCAACCCACCCTTTCGCCGAAGCTGAAGAACCAAAAGCCAGCTTCTGCGAAAGGATGGGGCACCCATAGCGTGGCGAGGAACGGAGAAGAGTGGAGGGCGGGCCAGCCGCCCACGCGAAGCCCGTTGCGGGGATCCCGGGCCTTCGGCAGAGCGGAAGGAATCTTTCCTGATTTTGAACGCAGGCCTGAAAGGCCTGCTCCACCCCGTGGCTTCCGCGACGCGAATTCGAGCTGGGGGGCGGCATTCACAGCCGAGGCGGCTGCGGTCCACGATCCACAGGCGAGGGCGGCTGTGCCAGACGAGTGTGGGAATCCTCCGCCAGCGCTCGTTTGAGAGATTGATCCGATGTTTTCGCCGCCGGTTCCGTTCCAACTTTAGATTTTGAAAAACGTTTTCAAAATCGATTTGTTCGGCAGGGTGAGTTTGTCAAGATGTACTATTTCGCGTCATTCCTCTCTCACTTTTTCGTTGACTTGGGAAATGGAATTCGTTTATATTTCGCACTGGGTATCTGTCGGGAGCGGCGCCGCCGGAAACCTTCGCCAAACGGGCATTGTTGGTCTGTTGGCGAACCGGGGAAACCTAAAAAGGCCTGCACCTTATGCTTCCGTGGGGCCATCGTTAGGTTCCAGGATTGCATGCTCCAGGACGAGGTAGTTCGGACCTGGAGCGGCGATTTCCAAAAATCGTCGCAACACCAAAAAATCAAACAATTGAATAGCAGGGATAGGTGTGTCTGGGGATTGGCTCTTGGCTTTTAGCCTTTGGCTTGGTCGGTCCCGAAGCCGCAGCGGAGCAGATCCCTCGGGTCCTGCTCCCACCCCAACACGCGAAAACCGCGCGTCTTGGGGGCCCCGGGCTCGCAAGCTCTGCCCATTCACGCCAAGAGCGGGCGCGAATGGGAACCCGAGAACGCTTGCTCGCGGACGGACCTGTCGGGATGGCATGTCGTGTGGTGTAGTGCGTTTTCGCTGGAAACAGGGATCAGATTTGGGCAATGAACAAACGGTTGGGCCACATAAATTCTGAATCGTGAGCGTGCCGGACGGCACAAGCGGACCGGCGGCTTACTGGAGATCGAGATGACGAAACAGCAGATTACAGCAGGCATACAGGAGTGCGCAGGGAAGTTGGGCAGAGTGCCCACACACAACGAGCTGGCGAAGCTGGCCGGCATCAGCAGACGAGTGGTACGACGGCAATTTGGGACGTACACACGCGCGTTGGGCGAATGCAATCTGGAAAGAAAAGGCGGCGGCGCCAAGGTGGAAATGGAAGACCTGTTTCGAGACTGGGCGGGCGTGGTTCGCCGGGTGCAAAAGCTGCCAACACTCTTTGAGTATGAAGACCTCAGCAGCTACAGCCAGGCGCCGCTGCTGTCACGCTTTGGGACGTGGTCGCGGGTGCCGTGGGGGATGAAGCAGTACGCGGAACAAAAAGGCTGGGTGGAGGAGTGGAAAGACGTTGTGGAAATGGTTGAGGCGAAGAGCCGCGTTCGGAGTTTGGGGGCCGCATTGCCGGGGCCAGCCGATGGAAATCCTATAAGAGGCCCGATCATTTTGAGGGACCGTCCGATGTATGGCCGGGTGATGAGGCCCTATCCGCTGATCTGCGCGCCGGTGAATGAGATGGGTGTGGTGTTTCTGTTTGGCGCGGTGGCGGAGCGGTTGGGCTTTTTAGTCCTGCGGATACAAACGGAGTATCCGGATTGCGAGGCCCTGAGGATGATAGATGAAGACAGGTGCCAACTGGTGAAAATTGAAT
>DATCAX010000438.1:0-3288 GCA_036512375.1 Candidatus Angelobacter sp.
CGATGCGAGTTCGCCGCATTGCCGATACCGTCAAACTGCAAATAAGCGTAGCGCAGCCCAGCTTCAGCGGCCTGGCGGCAGAACTCAGGAGACTTCGCAAATTCGATTCCGTTGGTCGCGGCCTGCACCGAGTTGTAACCAACCTGGCGGGCATAGCGGACTGCGTCAAGGAAGTATGGAGACAGAGTCGGCTCGCCGCCGGAAAACTGTACTGACATCTGGCGACGCGGCTTGATGGAAATCGCGTTGTCCAGCATGGTCTTGATTTCTTCCCACGTCAACTCATGCACAAAGCCAACCTGGTTCGCGTCCATGAAGCAGGGATCGCACATCATGTTGCAGCGGTTGGTCAGATCAATAGTGAGGACCGAACCGCGGCCGTGCTTTACCGTGCTGGTGCCGTGATTGTGCAGTTTCTCGTCATTGTGAGCGGCAATGTCACGCCCGGGGAATACATCTTCCAGATGCTTAAAGAAATCGGTATCCATCGCCATCACATCTTCAAAGTGGCCGTGAATGGGACAATCCTTCACCATCAGAATTTGGCCGTCGCGCTCGACGATGGTGGCTTTGATCTCGCCGGCTTTTTCGTTGAGCAGGATCTCGTGCGGCAATTTACCGTCAACAATCTGCTGCCGGATTTCCGGTACGCACTTGGGGCACAAAGAGTCCGTGGAGCGGGGCCAGCCTAGCGGAGGCTTGGTCTTTTCCCACGACTTGAGGATCGGCTTGTCTGACCAGTTGGGCGTGAATGAAGCCCGGGGCTTGATGCTGTTGATTTTTTCAAAAACCGCCCAGGCGCCTTTAGCTCCGTAAGTCAGGACTTTCTCTGCATACTTTACCGGCTTGTGCATTAGTTGTGCCTCTCCTTGGCGCCGCTTTCCGACGCCCTCTTCCAATGCTATGAGACAGAAACAAAACGGGATATTGATTTCAAGATTATAGTAATTGCCAGCTGCTGGTTTGTTGAACAAGGTTTGCCTGAACGGGTGTAAATAATGGTTCAGCGGTTTCTCTCAGCATTAAACGGTGACAAAAAGGATGCCTAAGTCATTGGTTTTAAAGCACTATGGTCCATGAACGTCCGGTTTTAAAACCCGCTCCACAAGATGAAAATCGGGGTGTCGTAAATGGAGCGCACGGAGCGTTGGCATTCACACGGGAAGGCAATCAGGGACGATTTGCGATGCTAGAATGAAAACTTCCCCGGGAGCTGCCTATGGAGTCTGTCCGCACCGGTTTGCGCCAGATCATGCAGGACCTGCTGCGCACCCGACCCGCTGAGGAAGCGGTGATTCTGGCCTGGCCGCTGGTATGCGGCAAAGAAGTAGCGGCGCGCACGACGGCGGTAAGCTTTTCAGACGGCACCTTAACCGTGAACGTTTCTGACGTGAGCTGGCGCAATCAACTCCAGTCTTTTGCTTCCAGATATCTCAGCGGATATGAAGGGCTCCTGGGGCAGGTGGTAAAGAGCGTGCAATTTAAAGTGAAGCATCCAGTCGGCAATCAGCAGTCAGCCAAATCAGAAAATGTGTGATTTTAGAGGCCTGCATGCGATTAGAACTGTGTCTTTGGGCTGAATGCTGAGTGCTGACTGCTAACAATGAAAGTCACAGAAAAAGACGTTGCGTACGTTGCCGACCTGGCCAACCTGGAGCTTACAGACCAGGAGCGCCAGCGTATGCTCAAGGACCTGAATTCCATTCTCGATTATATTGACGTCTTGAATGAGCTGGATACGACGGATGTCCGACCCATGGCACAAAGCGCCACAGCGTTTGCGCAATCGGGAGCAAGGCAGGCCGATAAAGCGGCGTTTCCGTGGCGTGAGGATGCGCCGCTTCCATCGCTTGCGCATACGGAAGCCATGAAGAATGCGCCTGAAACCGACGGAGATCTCTTCAAAGTACCAAGGGTTATAGAAAAATAAATCCACCACGGACGCATGGAGACACAGAGAGTAATATGTTTCGGTCTTCAACGAATACTAGTGGTTTAAAAACATTCGACGCCTGTATCTGATCCCGTTTTCTCAGTGCCTCCGTGTCTCCGTGGTGGATGTTTGGCGTCAGAGCCGAAGAACTGATAATGGACCTCAACTCCCTCACCATCGACTCCACCCGTACCGCCATCGCGGAAAAGAAAATCACTGCCTCCAGCCTGGTGGAACAGTTCTACCTCAAAATCAAAGCCGAAGATCCCGAGATCCACGCATATCTCACCCTTTGTGAAGACCGCGCCACAGGCCAGGCGAAGGCCATCGACGATCAGGTGAGCCAGGGCGCTTCTCTGCCTCCGCTGGCGGGCGTTCCCATCGGGATCAAAGACGTGATGGTCACCAAAGGTATTCGCACAACCGCTGGTTCAAAGATCCTCGAAAATTTCATTCCGCCGTATGACTGCACAGCCGTCGCTCGCCTGGAGGCCGCCGGCGCGATCGTGCTGGGCAAGATGAATTGCGATGAGTTCGCCATGGGCTCGTCGAATGAAAATTCCGCCTATGGGCCAGTCCGCAATCCGCGCGATAAATCACGCGTTCCCGGTGGTTCCAGCGGCGGTTCAGCTGCCGCGGTTGCCGCAGGCACCGCCGTCGCGACTCTGGGCTCCGACACAGGTGGTTCCATCCGTCAGCCGGCTTCTTTCTGCGGGGTCGTCGGGCTCATGCCGACGTATGGCCGCGTTTCCCGTTACGGTTTGATTGCTTTTGCTTCCTCTCTGGATCACATCGGGCCGCTCACCAAAACGGTGAAAGACGCTGCGATTCTGCTACGTGTGATCGCCGGCCACGATCCCCTGGATTCGACTTCAGCAGACGTGCCGGTCCCCGACTATGAAGCCGACCTGGCGAAGCCCGTGCAAGGCTTGAAGATTGGTGTACCCAAGGAATATTTCCGTGAAGGATTGGATGCTGAGGTTCGCGCGGCGGTGGAAGCAGGAATTACTAAGTTGTGCTCTGCCGGCTGTGAGATCGTGCCGATTTCTCTGCCGCACACGCAATACGCGATCCCTACCTATTATTTAATTGCGACGGCGGAAGCCTCAGCCAATCTGGCCCGCTTTGACGGCGTGCGATATGGCTATCGCGCCAAGGGAGCCCGCACGCTCGCTGAGATGTACCGCAAGAGCCGCGATGAAGGCTTTGGCGCAGAGGTCAAGCGCCGGATCATGCTGGGAACATATGCGCTCAGCTCCGGCTATTACGACGCCTATTATCTGAAAGCTCAACGCGTCCGCACGCTGCTTACCCGTGATTTCGAGGAAGCCTTCCATAAAGTTGATGCCATCGTT
>DATCAX010000439.1:0-2102 GCA_036512375.1 Candidatus Angelobacter sp.
TTACATCAATATGTACAAGAGTATGGGGGTTGAGTTGCTAGGGCCGAGCTGGTTTGTGATGCAGAACTATTACTGGTCTTATCCCATTTTGTTTGCAGGCGCAGCGGCCCTGGTGATCGCAAAGCAGTTTTTCGTCCGCCAGAAGTGGATCAGCCTGACCATCACCCTGGCTGCGGTTGTAGTGGTGGACGTGGTCAGCAGCGGAATCGTCAGAGCGCTATACCGGCCTCTGTTGGACTATATGGAGAAGCTGAACAAGTGAAAGTGCGTAACGTGCGCACGGCCGTGCTTGTTCGCGGATAGGTCGCGACATTACGGCTGAACCACAACGCATTCCAGGCTGCCCGCGGTAGCGGCTGCTTCCATTGCGTCCGGCAGCGCAGCCAGCGGGAACACACGCGGACGAATCGGGCTGATGTCGAGCAAACCCGAGCGCACCAGATCGAGCAGCCGCCGATAGGCATCCGCAGGATACATGAACTGGCCGATGATCTCCCAGTTGTTGGCCATGAGCTCCATATAAGTGAGAGGCAATGGCGCGCTCATGCTTCCCATTAAAACCAACCGGCCTCCACGACGCAGGCTGCGAAGCGCTGCGAGTGTTGCGTTGGGATCGCGAGCCTGTCCTACCATGTCGAATGCCATTTGCGCGCCACCGTTGGCGGCGGAGCGCAGGGCGCTTGCATCTGCCTGAATGTCTCCGGTAAGCGACACCGGTACCACACGCGATCCACCGGCGCGGGCCAGAGCTTCGAGTGCTGCTGCATTGCGGCCGGCGGCAACCACGCGTCCGACGCCCATGGCAAGCGCGAGCAGAACGGTTGCGCTGCCGTAAGCACCCGTCGCGCCGGTCACGACAAGCGTTTCGCCCGCTGCAAGGCGGCCACGCAACAATCCTCCATAGGGAATGATGAAGCGCGACACAACGACAAGCTGGGCAGAGTCAATCTTGTCGAGGCCCTCAGCCGGTGTGACGGCGGCTTTGGGCATCAGCGCAAACTCAGCCAAAGTTCCATCGCGCCAATCTGCCTGGACCAACTCAGCGGCGGGGCCAAACGCGGTGAGGCCGATCAGGATCTGTGCCGGATCTTCAACATTTTCTGCCGCCGCGAAATGTGATGAGAGCACCACACGCTGCCCCGGCTTCAGATGCCAGACATCGCGACCGACTGCCTCCACCACGCCCACACCGTTGGTCCCCGGAGTGAACGCTCCCTTGGGCGGGTTGTACATGGGCAATTGACCTTCGACGTAGGCTTTCAGGTACGACATGAGTGCAGACGCTTCAATCCGCACCAAGACGCTGCCCGGACGAACTTCAGGCATGGCGATGTCATTCAAGGTGAGGTTGCCGCCAAGCCGATCCAGTTGCCATGCTTTCATGGTTTCTCCTGGGGTAATTTACTTCTTCATTTTATGTACGGACGTTTCTTTTACGCAGTGTTCTTAATGCAAATACGCTGCATCGTCCTCTGTTTGATCTGGTGGAATGGACCAAAGGAACGCGACGAAACTGCACGTTTGTGCAAGGTCCACTTACATCACTTGAGTTGGTCATTTGAAATAAGCAGTGCCGTAAATCGCTCCTTCAAGGACGGCCTTTCTTGCATCGCAATAGTGAGAAAAGAATTGTGGTACAGGGCAAGCCAAATGGCTTTCTGTTTTACCCGCTCTGGCTTGGTGGCAAAAGTGCTTAGCTTAGTTTTGATGAATTCTGCGTGTAGCTCCAGAGCACTTATGTCGTACTCGAATGGGGTGGTTGGTTCGAACGGATTTCCTGCCCGTTGGTAAAGATGGTGAAGATAATTTACGAAATACGCTCCATCATCACCGCGCCTGACGTAATCCTTAAAAAGATAGAAAGTCTTGAATTTCTCACTGGATTGCAAATCCATGATCGCAGGGTCTATGACGATTCTTGGATAGACCGCGAGTTCTTCACCTAGGCGATATCCCGTAACAAGAGCCGGGCCGAATATCATGTCATCGTATATGAATAGATTGCTCAAACACATGCCGCCACGCACCAGAATTCCATGGCCCAGATAAAGCTGGAGTTGGATGCCCGACAATGTCAGCAATTCTGTATTGACCCACATCAT
>DATCAX010000440.1:0-3967 GCA_036512375.1 Candidatus Angelobacter sp.
ATCGCGCCGCTTTTTCTCTGCCGGCGGACGCTTCGAATTCACCGGCCTTTTCGACGCGCACAATCTTCTGGCCAAGGCGCGCATTCCCGGCGCAACGCTCGAGATCGAACAGATTCGCGATCTCGTCCTGCTGGTCGACAAATCTTCTGAGTGGCGCGAGATGGCTCTGCATCCGCCGGATGCCGTAAAGCCGCACTGGATCGGCATGCTTGAACTTACCCAGCAAATCGCCGACTTCACTCTGCTGCTGCGCTTCTTCCGCAACAAGGTTCAGCCAGACGGCACGCTTGACGATCGCGCTTCCGCAGAGCTCACGCGTATCCGTCGCGAGGTGGAAAGGCAGAAGCGCGTGATCCAGGAATCGTTGCGCGGCTACTTGCGGCGGCTGGCGGAAGGTGGCGCGGTACAGGACGAGCTCGTCACCATCCGCGGTGAGCGCTTTGTGATTCCCGTAAAGACTGAGCAGCGCAAGCGCGTCAACGGCGTGGTGCACGGCGCAAGCCACAGCGGTCAGACTGTATTCATTGAGCCGCTGGAAACCATTGAGCAGAATAATGACCTCGTCCGACTGCTGGAAGAAGAGCAGGCTGAAATCCGCCGCATCCTGCAGGAGATGACCGAGCGCCTGGGCGAGCACAGTGAAGCCATTGCCACCGCCACCAACGTGATGGCCGAGGTGGAACTGCAAATCGGCAAAGCACGCTTCGCCGTCGACTATGATTGCGTCCGCCCGGAGCTCACGGAAGATTTCACTGAGTTGCGCGCGGCACGGCATCCGCTGCTGGAGCGCAATCTCAAAGCAAAAGGCGGCACGGTCGTCCCGCTCACGCTTGAAATGGACGCCGCCCATCGCCAGCTCATCATCAGCGGGCCCAACACGGGCGGCAAAACCGTGGGCCTCAAAACTCTTGGACTGCTGGCGCTCATGGCGCAGGCCGGCATTCCCGTGCCCGCCACGTCGGCGCGGCTGCCGGTGTTTGACGCCGTGCTGGCCGATATTGGCGATTACCAGTCGATTGAGCAAAATCTTTCCACCTTCTCCGCACACGTTACCAACATTGATTTCATCTCGCGCACCGCAACCGCGCATTCGCTTGTCCTATTGGACGAACTGGGCTCGGCCACCGATCCCGAAGAAGGTGCGGCGCTGGCCGTCGCCATTGCCGACCATTTCCGCCGCAGCGGCGCGCTCAGCATCATCTCCACACACCACACGTCGCTCAAGGTTTATGCCGCCAATACCACGGGCGTGCTCAACGCCGCCGTGGGCTTTGACGAAAACACTCTGCAGCCGACATACGAGTTGCGTGTCGGCGTGCCCGGAGCGTCGGCGGGCATCAATATTGCGCAGCGTCTCGGCCTCAATCGGCAAATCACTGACGCCGCGCGTGAACGCCTGACCACGCAGACCCAGGACGTCAGCAAGTTTCTCGACCGTCTGCACTCCGAGCTGCGCGAGCTCGAACATGAACGTGCGGCGGCACAAAAGCGCGAACAGGACCTTGCCCGCGAGATGAAGCGCCTGGAAAATGAAGGCCAGCAGGAGCAGCGGCAGAAAGTCCGCGAATTTGAGCGCAAGATGGAATCGCTCATCAAAGACTTTGAGTACCAGGTGCGCGAGGCCATCAGCGCTGCGCAGGACCGCGCCGCCGCGCAAAAGATGACCAAACAGGCGGAGCAGCGCATTGCCAAGCTACGCCGTGAATTCAAAGAACAGTTTGACGCCGGCGTGGTGGCGCACAAAACCGGCGCAGACCAGGGCGATCCCAATGCGCGCCCGCATGAGGTCAAGCACATCTCTGAGGGCGATACCGTTAAGCTCAAGTCGATGGGCCGCACTGCCGTCATCAAGCGCAAACTCGATGAAAACACCTTTGAGGTTGAGATCGGCAACATGAAGATGAAGATTCCTCGGCATGACGTGGCTGAAGTGTTCGGACGCACCAGCGCTGCTGGCGGCAGCTCGACGCTGAATCCCGTGGCGGCGGCCCGGGCACGAGGAATCTCCGTCACGCTCAGAGAAGATTCCAACGCGCCCACTGAGATCAACGTGATCGGCCGCAACGTGGACGAGGCCACCAGCGAGGTAGAAAAGTTCATTGATCGCGCCTTTCTCGCGGGACTTACGCGTGTGCGTATCGTCCACGGCAGTGGCATGGGAATTCTCCGCAAAGCGCTGCGCCAGTACCTGCAAAAACATCCGCACGTGGCCACCGTCGCCGAGCCCCAGCAAAATGAAGGCGGGGCAGGCGCGACAGTGGTGGAGTTGAGGGAATAGCAAAAAGCAAAATCTCACCACGGAGGCACGGAGACGCGGAGAAGAATCGCCGTGATCGCACGTGATCGGGTGATCGCGCGTGATCGGAAAGCCAGAGCCTTTAACCGCAAAGGACGCAGAGAACGCAAAGGCGGAGAAGATCGTCCATCCTTCTACGCGTGTCCGGCGATTCCGCGAGGTTGTCAATAATTGACAATTGTTGTTAACCGAGACTATACTCCGCCCATGAATGTCAATCTGGGCCCCACGTTTGACGACTTTGTGGCCGATCTCCTCAAGACCGGGCTGTATCAATCGCAAAGCGAAATTCTGCGGGAAGCTTTGCGCCTGCTCAAGGAACGCGAGGAATTGAAAGGGCTTCGGCTCGCAGAGCTGCGCAAGGAAATCGCTCTCGGCTCCCGTGAAGCTGATCGCGGCAAGTTCGTGGGTGGAGCCACGACCTTTGCGGGCATCCGGCGCAAAAGCAAGCAGCGAAAAACTTCGGGGCGATGAAGTCCTTTGTCTTTACTCCGCTGGCGGCGCGCGATCTTAATGAAATTTGGGACTACATGGCCAGTGACAACATAAAGGCTGCGGACCGTGTGTTGGATGTCCTGGAAAAAGCACTGCACGGGCTGGCAAAAAATCCAGGCAAGGGCCACTGGAGAGAAGACCTTGCCGACCGACGGCACCGCTTCTTCCTGGTCTATTCATATTTGATTGTCTACCGTCCGGAAACGAAGCCTATGCAGGTCATCCGAGTTCTCCACGCCTCACGGGACATTCAGGCTCTTCTGGATTTACCGTCAGAGATTTCTTAACTCGACAGTTGGGGTGGCACGAGTACCTGCAAAAACACCCGCACGTGGCCACCGTCGCCGAACCGCCGCAGAACGAAGGCGGGGCTGGGCAACGGTGGTGGAGTTGAGGAAGTAGCAAAGCTCACGGCACGCGGCCGCAAAGCGCACATTCTTTGCATCGTTTCTAATGCAAAACATGCCACCATGGATGTTCACTGGCCACAGTCACCATCACCTGGAAGAATCCAATGTTGTCGACGTAAAACAAGTCCGGGTAACTGTCGGGGCCTTTGATGTCATTTACGATGAAGCACAGCTCTCCGTCATTCTGCACTGTGTACGAGGGCAGCGAGCTTCCGATCTTGAAGAGTGCGGAGAAGTCCTCTGGTTCCTTGTCACAGGTTTTACTCGTGACGATTCCCAGCAGACTTCCCACCGGCGCTCCCGGCAGCCGACGTTTCTTTTCGCGCCCTCCAAAAGCTGGTTTGTATAGGTCAACCAGGCCATCCGGTTCGTTCCATGCACGTTCGAGTTTCAGATCATCGAATTGAGCCTCTGAATAATGGTTTTCCGGAACATCGGAGGAATGCAGATCGATGTGAAAGCGCTTCGCTATTTCCACTTCCAGGTTGAGCCGCTTTTGCTGTTTGTTAATGAGGTTGCCCGTGTCGATGTTTACTTTACCCATTGCCCTGAAAGTCAGGACGTCACCTTTTTTCAAGTTCAGTGACGTGCGCTGCCAGCCCTGCGGTTGTACGGTGAACTGGTAACGCTTCTCGCCCGACCTGGACTGGAAGTAAATCTCCGGTCCCTTGGCCGAGAGCTGCCACTCTGCATTGCCTATCCCAAACATCCATTTGAATACCGCCAGGAACAGGAGAAGGAACACCGTGCAGACGAAGAGCAGCCC
>DATCAX010000441.1:0-2831 GCA_036512375.1 Candidatus Angelobacter sp.
AGACCGCCAGGTTTCGCAGCACAGCGGCGATGTCGAGAGGCTCCCCGCACTGCAGAAACTCGCTGTATGCCCCTTCATAAAGCTCCACCGCTTCTTGAAAGCGGTCCTGCCGGTAATAGATGTTGGCGATATTGCTATCGAGCCGGGCCAGCCGCAGACGGTCTTTGTGTGCATGAAAGATAGACCGCGCACGTTCTCCGAGTTGGAAAGCGCGCTGATATTGCCCGTCATAAATCAGGCTTTGCAGAGCACCGCTGATGGTGCGGGCATAGTCAACGTCGCGACCCATCTGCTCAAAGATCGCCAGCGCCTTTTCATATTCAACGATGGCCTTCTGGTACTTACCCGTCAGGTAGAGAACGTGTCCCACCGCACGTGCGCTCTGGGCGGTTGAATAGGTGTCATTGATCTGGTCCGCTATCCATGAACTGGCCTGGGCCAGACGGTCGGCTTTTTGCAGGTCAACGCGGGCAAAGGTCACAACAGCGTTGTACAGTGAATCCACGGATTCTGTATTGCAGGCAGGCGCATGCTCAGACAGGAAGGCGCGGCGCTCTGCTTCCCCGGCAATGGCCGCCAGATCAATGATCCATTGCTCCAGCCCGAAATTCTGTTCCTGATCGACCATCTAGAAGCCCAGTTCTGCCAGTATCTTTTGCAAACGGTTCAGACAACGGCCGCGAATAAAGCCGATGGACCCCGTTGCAAGCCCCAGCTTCTGAGCCACCTCGTTGTAAGGCACCGGCGGCTGTTCATAGAACAGCAGCCTCACCAGTTCAGCGCAACGCGGCGTGAGCCGCACAATGGCGTCGCGGACCGCTTGTTCCTCCTGGACTTCCTGAAGCACCATGGGGGTGGCCGCAATTTCTTCCGCCAATTCCTGCTCCATGGCGTCAAGCTCCACTTCGCCCTTCTGTTGCTTCTTCCAATGGAAACACTTATGCGTCGCAACCGTGATCAGCCACGAGCGCAGCGACTCAATCTTTCTCAGTTTGGAAAGATTGGTGAAAAGATCGATGCAGACATTCTGGAAAATGTCTCCGGCGTCGTCCGGACTGAAGCCGTACTTGACCGGCACAGAATAGATCAGGCGCTTGTACTTATCGATGAGCGTATTCCAGGCCTTCTCATCGCCGCTCAGACACTCCTGTACCAGCCGCTCGTCTTCAGCCGTCTCAATGTCCCGGACTGTGGATAAAGTTAATTCCTTGGTGTTTTCTTCCATCAATTTTTTCCGGTATCGCTTCCGGAATTAATGCTTTCCGGCGGGGGTGTGCCAAAAAAATTCTTCTGCGTTCCAAAAAGTATACTGTTCAATGATGGCTGGATGGAAATTACCGAGGTTCTCTTGTGCTCCAACCAGGATATTGGGGCTGGCCAGGTACACCATGGGGAGTTGCTGGGCCAAAACCTCCTGCACCCGATCGTAGATCTTTTTGCGCAACTGGTAGTTGACTGTGACCAGCTGCTTCTGCATAAGCTGATCGAGCTCGGCCTCCCAGGGCGTGGCTGGCGTATTCTCCCCCAGGTGCCACAAGTGCGTCTGCCCGTTCGACATCAGGATATTCAGGTCAGGCGTGGGATCGGCGTCACCGCTCACCAGCCCCATCACAATGGCGTCATAGTCGTGTGAATTCAGAACGCGATCGTTGGCTGACCGCAGCTCCAGCGGCACGACGTGCGCCGCAATTCCAATCGCTTTCAAGTCATCCTGGATGAGCGTGGCAATCTGTCCGCGCTGAGTGTTGCTGGAACTTACCAGGATGGTGAACTCTACCGGCTGGCCGCCTGAATCCACCAGAGTGTTGTCAGCCTTCCAGGAAAAGCCTGCCGCTTTTAAGAGCTCCCGTGCGTGAGGCAAAGAGCGCACTGGAGCAGGAATGGACGAATTGAACCATGCCTTGTTGCCCGGACTTACATGTGTGGCCAGCGCAGCGCCGCGGTTGCGATACACCAGCCGCACGATACCGGCACGATCGATCGCCGCGGAAACCGCCTGACGGAAGCGTACGTCGCGGAACCACCTCTGCTTGCGCGCCACCTCCGGCAACCTGCCCTCAGTATCGTCATTCAGGTTGAACATCAGGAAGTTATATTCAAGGCCCGGGCCGGCGTCGTACAACTTGAAGTGCCGCGCCTTTTGCTCCGGTTCCAAAGCAGCGTAGTTGTCCGCGCTTAATCCGCTGATGATCTGCGCGTCTCCGGCCTGAAAACGGATCACCTGAGCATCCTGCGTCGGGACTACAACGAAAGTGAGTTCATCGAGATACGGCAGCCGCTGCCCTTTGGCGTCAATTTTCCAGTAATAAGGATTGCGCTCCAGAATGATCCTGTCGCCAGGGACCACTTGCTTCAGGCGAAATGCTCCCAGTCCGGCAATCTTGTCTGCTGGGGTGTTGAGCGTCCAGGCCTGGCCGATCTTGCCTTCCAGATAATCCTTTTCCAACAAGTGTCGCGGCAGGATCGCCAAGCCATCAAATACCCGTTCCGCCGCGGAATATGGCGAGGGAAAGGTAAAGCGGACCGTGTATGCGTCCAGCTTCTCAACTTTGGTCGATTTACCGCCGATGATAAGAAGGTCGCGCTGTGATGAGTGCACCTTTTCATCGAGATACAACTGGAAAGAGAAGAGCACATCATCGGCGTTAAACGGCTGGCCATCAGAAAAGCGCAGGCCACGGCGGAGCTTCAATGTGAACTGCGTGCCGTCCCTGGAAATCGTCCATGACTTTGCCAGCGCAGGCTCCGTCTTCTGCGTGGCGCGGTTGATGTGGATCAGGTCCGCCTGCATGCGCGCGTTCACGCCAAGCGCATTCTGATCAATGGCGACC
>DATCAX010000442.1:0-9458 GCA_036512375.1 Candidatus Angelobacter sp.
CCACCGGGCTTACGTTCGCCAACATGTTCGGAACTGGGTGGAGCTGCAACCTGACGACGTGCACGCGCAGCGACGCTCTACCTGCCAGCGGTTCTTATTCACCTATCACACTGAACGTGAACGTTGCCGGTAACGCGCCTGCCTCGGTGACCAATACCGCAGTGGTTTCCGGCGGCGGTGAGTTCAATACTGCCAACGATACGGCAAACGATGTCACGACAATTACGCCGAATCCAGATATGGCAATCACCAAGACGCACGTCGGCGATTTCACCGTTGGACAAAACGGAATCTATACGATCACGGTAAGCAATGCTGGAGGAGCGCCTACGGTTGGCGCGGTCTCCATGAATGACTTCCTGCCTTCCGGCATGACGGCCACGGCGATCACCGCTACCGGATGGAGCTGTTCAACGGTGCCAACTTTCTTTTTAAGCTGCACGCGGTCGGACGCGCTCTCCGCAGGCAGCAGCTACCCGGCAATTGTGGTAACGGTGCAAGTAAATGGCGCGTTTACCAGTCCGGAAATAAACAATGCCAGCGTGAGCGGTGGCGGTGAACTCAATTTCGCAAACGATAATGCGAGCGATTCTACAATCGTCAAGGCTCCAGTGTTGGCGATCACCAAAACCCACTCGCCCGCAACGTTTACGGTGGGACAGACAGGAACTTACACAATTACCGTAAGCAATACAGGGAACACATCAACATCGACTTCGACTCCGGTAAGCGTGAGTGATTTTCTGCCCCAAGGCATGACCGCTACTGACTTGAGCGCAAGCACCGGGTGGACTTGTTCCGCCGTGCCGACGACTTTTGTCAACTGCACACGCTCTGACGCATTGGCGCCTGCAACAAGCTATCCCGCTATCGTGATGACGGTAAGGATCGATGGCAGTCAGTCGGCTAACGTCACCAATAACGCCAATGTCTCAGGCGGCGGAGATCTGAACCAGCACAATGCAAGTGATCCGACGCCCGTCAACGGGCCTCTGCTATCCATCAGCAAGACTCATGCTCCCGCAACCTTCGTGGTAGGACAGACCGGGACTTACACGATTACCGTCGGCAATACGGGGATTACTTCCACTTCAGGTTCAGGTGCAAATCCTGTGAGCGTTAACGATTTTCTTCCCCAGGGCATGACTGCCACTGACTTGAGTGCCAGCACGGGTTGGACTTGCTCGGCCGTTCCCACAACTTTTGTTACCTGCACGCGATCAGACGTGCTGGCAACGGGGAGCACATACCCCGTAATTGTGATGGCGGTGCGAATCGATGGCAGCAGTTCGCCCACTCAGGTGAACCAGGCCAGCGTTACCGGCGGCGGAGATTTGAGCCAGCACACCGCAACTGATCCCACGCCTGTGACTGCGCCGGTACTCAGCATCACTAAGAGCCACGTAGGCAATTTCACCATCGGACAAACGGGCGACTACACCATCACCGTCAGCAACACTGGTGCAGTCGCGACGCAAGGAACCGTCTCTGTTTCTGATTTTCTTCCATTTGGTATGACCGCTACGGCAATCAACGCCACCGGTTGGACGTGCCCTGCGTTACCCACACAATTTGTGAATTGCTCGCGCGCTGATGTGCTTGCGGCAGCGGGCAGCTATCCTCCAATTGTCGCCACGGTCAGCATAGACAGCAGTGCCCAGTCAAACATGACCAACACAGCCAACGTGACTGGCGGAGGCGACTTCAGCACCCATTTTGCAAACGATCCCACCACAATCAACGTCCCGGATCTGGCGATCACTATGTCTCACAGCGGCGACTTTTTCGCGGGACAGAGCGCGGCCTCTTACACGATCAACATCACCAATGTGGGCACGGTGGCAACGGCAGGCGGGAACCTCAACCTGAACGATTCCTTGCCTGCCGGCCTCACCCCAACTGCTGCTAGTGGGGCTGGTTGGGTAAATTGCAATATTTTCTTCTCGTCAGTGAATTGTTCGCGGCCCGCTGGCGTCGTTGCGCCGGGAGCGTCCTATCCCCCGCTTCAAATCTTTGTAACGGTAGCGACGGACGCGCCATCCAGCGTTATCAATTCCGTTGGGGTTGGAGGTATCGGAGACGCCAACTTTAATAACAATAGTGCGTCTGACCTCACGAACATTCTGCGTGTTGCGGTTATTCCTAATTCCAGCAGCGCGGTCACGGTAACGGCCGGCAGCCCCGCAACATTTGCCTTCACCGCGAGTTTGGCAACGGCGCCTTCTGTCGGGACAGTCACATTTACCGCTAGCGGCCTGCCGCCAAATTCCACGGCGACGTTTAGCCCGGCAACCGTCTCGCAGACCAGTGCGGTCGCATTGACACTGAATACCTCAGGTAACGGACATGTCGCCTCGATTTTTCCCATCGATTCGAGACGCCCCATCTCACCTAAGCTTGCCTGGGTCTTTCCGCTGGCTGGGATTCTCGCCGCCCTCGTGGGACTGCGAAGGAACAAAAAATCGTGGCTCAGACAGGCAGTGGCAGTCTCCTGCCTTGGATTGCTGCTGGCGTTTTCCGGATGCGGTGGCGGTAGCGGTAATCCCCCACCGGTGCCGTCTCCAACACCGATTCCAACGCCAACGCCTCCGCCTGTTACGCCCAGCGGAACGTTCACAATTATCGTGACCGGGACCAGTTCCGTCACCGGTGTGGCGGCAGCTACTACACAGGTTGTACTTACCGTGAAGTAGCGCGGTTCCGCCACGAAAAACTAACGCTAGTTCCGGGGCTCATCCCACCGGGTGGGCCCTATGGTTTCTTTGCCCTGAATCGCAGCAGACATATTGCTGGCGGATTTCTTGGGCGTCGTTCCCGCGAAGTGATTAAGGGCGAGCTCGAGTGGCGCGGCGAGCCCTGTTGTCTATAGGTGCAAAAATGCGCTTATGGAACCAGATGCTGCCCAGCGGTTTGCCGCGAAGCGGCAAGAATTAATTCCTAGGGCGAGGCCGACCACGCGGCGAGCCCGCTGCAACAGGCGCAAAATGCTGTCGGATATAGAGAAAGGCGTCCAGCGGTTTGCCGCGAAGCGGCACAAACAAATGGAGCCGACGATCGGACTTGAACCGATGACCTGTCGATTACGAATCGACTGCTCTACCAACTGAGCTACGTCGGCCTTCAAGAAGTATCAATCTATTCTAAGAGAGAGTTGCATGGCCGTAAAGCCCGAGCGCCCATGCTGTCGATTACGCCGGGTTAACTAAATGGGTGAGTTTTCCACACTTTGCAGAGATTCCCTCTTGCTATTTCCCCTTGGTCTTTCGCATAATATTCAGTAGCTCGGTAAATATAAAGACTGCGTACTTCCAAAGGCCACGAGTGGAAAGATACGATCGATCACACGTTCTGCGGATCCTTCGCATTACAGCTCGGCAGCTGGCAGGCTGGGAAAAAGCCGGTTTGTTGCCCGCAGTGGACTCCTATTCTTTCTTTGACCTCCTGCAAATCAAAAAAATGCGCGACCTGCGCGCCAAGCGTGTGCGCTCAGCGGTGATCCTTGAATCGTTGCAGGCCATGCGTCTGGTTGCAGGCATGGAAAACCCAATGATGGAAATGGGGACCTTCGCCAGCCAGTCGCGCGTTGTGTACCGCCATCAGGGTTCAGCGGTTGAGCCGCTGGCCGGGCAATTTGTGATGGATTTCAACCAGCGAGAGGTCGTGGAGTCGCACAAGATTCACGCCATGCGCGCCGCTGAAACCGCCGGAGAATTCTTTGCCCGTGGCGTGGCCCTGGAAGAAGATCCCGGCACCCAGGCCGAAGCCATTGACAGTTACAAGAAGTGCGTGGACCTTGATCCCACGCATGCCGCAGCTTTTATCAACCTGGGCACGCTTTTTTATAACCGGCATGATTACATGCAGGCCGAGCTCTTCTACCGCAAAGCCATTGAAGTGGATCCGCGTTACGCGCTGGCATATTTTGACCTCGGCAACGTGCTCGACGAAACGGGACGCCTGCCGGATGCCATTCGCGCTTATCAGTCCGCCATTTCGCTGGCTCCCACTTATGCCGACGCGCATTACAACCTGGCATTGGCCCTGGAAAAAGCGCGCCAGCCCCGCAAAGCCCTCAATCACTGGCAGGCTTACTCCCGGCTCGATACCGTGGGCCCATGGTCCATTCATGCCCGTAACCAGATCAGAAAAATCCTGGCCGCGGATGAGTTAAAGCTGGTTCCGAAGAAGTAGCTGACCGCAGTCCCGAGCGCAGCGAGGGATCCCTATCGCTACCATGCTGATGGAATCGCTCAGCCTGAACATTTTGGAGCAGGATCGAAGATGGAGATCAATATTTGTCCGCGTTGGATTCTGGCGAAGCTCCGAATCCCTGAGCGGAGCCAGCAACACGCTGCGATCTTTATTTCGACATTGCTCGTTTTATTGTTGGTCCCAGTCCTCCCCCACGTCCCTCACTTCTGCTTGATGAAAAAGGTAGTGGGGATTGTGTGTCCCGGATGTGGCATTTCACATTCACTGATGGCGGTTTTCCATTTAGACCCCGCAATGGCGTGGCGCGCAAACCCGGCTGGAATCGGGGTTGCAGCACTCTTTTCTTTTCAACTTGGAGCGCGACCGATTGCTATCGCAGTACCCCGGGCAACCGGCGTGGTGTCATTAATTTCCCAATACGCCTCGAATGTCACGATGCTATTATTGTTCGCTGTGTGGACCTATAGAGTGCTCTGAGGAGGATGAATGGCGGCGATTTCTTGTTCCAAGTGCAATACCATGACTGAGCGAGCAGGCTATCCGGCATGGGTGATCATCGTAAGTATTTGCCTATTTCCAGTCGGCTTACTTTCACTGTTGGCCGGACGCAAGCCGACTACTTGTGGTAATTGCGGGTTCACCTGGAACGCCTAATTGAAAGACAGGCTTCGTGCACTTCACCGTGGAAATTCATCGTTATGTTCTTCCTGGCTCCTGGCTCTGTTGGCGCGGTCAAAGGCTGACTTTTATCGGCTGCCGGTCTTTCACCGCGTCGATTGAGTGAGAGAACTGTTTTGTCCAACTCCAACTCATCCCGTCTCCAGCGCTGTGAAACCCAGCTTCAGGATTTCCTGGCCGTGACCCTGAGCGACGTCTCCGTAGACACGCTTAGCGCCAACGTCGTGCCCGGAAAGTGGTCAGCGCATGAGCAACTGGCCCATCTCGCCCGCTATCACCAGATATTTCTCCAGCGTATTGATCGCATTCTTACCGAGCAGGCTCCGGAATTTCCCCGGTATCGCGCGGAAGACGATCCGGAATGGCCTGCGTGGGCCAGCTTATCCACGCCGCAACTGTTGGTCAGGATTTCTTCCATGCGGGCAAAACTCATGGCCCGCCTGCGGTCTTTGAGCGAAGAAGATTTTGAGCGCTCCGGCGTTCATCCCAAGTTCGGCGCGATGAGCCTCTCACTCTGGCTGGAGTTCTTCCTGGTGCACGAAGCACATCATTTATACGTGGTGCTGCAGTTGGTAAGGAGCAGGTAGGTGAAATGTGGCACAGGCACTCCTGCCTGTGGCCGAGTTTAGTAAGCCAGCAGCACCCTTACATCCCTCACATTGTTCCCGGTCGGCCCAGTCTGGATCGCATCGCCCAGCTTTTCAAACAAGGGAAACGAATTAAAGCCGCTGAAATACGCAGCCGCGTCGAGCCCGGCTTTCTGCGCACGTTCCAGCGTAGTGCCATCGGCCACAGCGCCTGCCGCCGGGCTGTTGCCGTCGATGCCATCTGTTCCAGCGCTCAGCACCGCGATATTCTCGCCGGCAATCTTCTGCGCGCAATAGAGCGCGAAGTGCTGGTTCCTGCCGCCAGCGCCGGCGTTGGCGGGAACTTTCACCGTGACCTCGCCGCCGGAAATAATGCAGGCCTTCGCCGCGCTTTTTCTCAAGGCGCGCAGCCGGTCCAGCAAATAGTCCGCCGCACGCGCGTAATCCCAGTCATCACAACTGTGGTCGATCTCCACGGCGAACCCGTGCCTTGCGGCGGCCGCTGCCGCTGCTTTTTCCGCCGTCTCATTGGAGAGCACTTTCCACCAGCGTGAGCGGACAAACGCGGCGTCGTCCCGCTTCGGCGTCTCATCCAGCACGCGCCGTTCAAACAGCTCGCGCACCGACGCGGGAAAATCCGGCAGCATGTTGTGCTCATGCACAATGCGATAACAATCCTCCACCGTGCTGGAATCGGGCATGGTTGGCCCGGACGAGAGTGAGTCCAGCGCGTTCTCCGGCACGTCAGAAACCATGATGGAAATCTGCTGCGCGCCATTCGCGGCCTGCGCCATGCGTCCGCCTTTGACGGCGGAAAGATGCTTGCGCACCGCATTAATCTGCGCGATCGGCGCCCCGGAGTTTATCAGCGCTTTGTATGTCGCGACCAGATCGGGCAGGGAAATCTCAGAGTCCGCCGGCTTTTCCACCGCCGCTGATCCGCCTCCACTGACCAAGAAGATAGCCAGCGACTGCGGGTTTAGCGCGCCCAATGTTTTCAAAATTGCCTCCGCCCCGCGCACGGATTCTTGATTAGGCTGCGGATGGCCACCGGCAAAATAGCGGTATCCGGCAAGCTGGTAGGGATGCTGGTTGGGGTCCACGATGATGCCATCCACGGTGGCGCCCACCTGGCGCGCCAGAATCTCCGCCATGCGATGCCCTGCTTTGCCAAACGAAATCGACACCACGCGGCTGTAAGACTTGAGGTCATATAGGTCGTCGCACACGCGCAGCACGCCCCGCTGGTAATTCACCTGACGGTCAAAAGCCTTTTCAATGCTGGCTTCGGACAAGGCATGAAGAAAAATCTCGCGCGCGGCGGAGCGCATGCTGTGGGCAATCGACATTAGCTGGCTTCCGCCTGCCTGCCCGGCTTGAAAAACTTTTCCACCCAGGCATGGATTGCCGCCTGCATCTCCGGCAGATGGCCTTCAAAGAAATGGTCTCCGCCTTCCACGATGACCATTTCTTTCGGCTCGGGTGCGGCGTCAACAACTTGTCGCAGGCTTTCGGGTGGCCCGTATTGATCGCGCGATCCGCTGACAAAAAGTTTGGGACGAGTGCAGCCTGGGAGATACTTGTACGTGTAAGCACGGCCTTCCACTCCCACCGGCGTACCCAGCGAGATCAGTCCTACGGCGCGCTGGTCAGTGCAAGCGACGCGCAGGCCCGTTGCCGCTCCAAAGGAAAATCCGCAGAAAATCATTGGCAGGTGAAACGCGGAGTCCAGCCAGTTGAGCGCGGCCCGTACGTCGTCCTGCTCGCCGTGTCCGCGATCATGCTCGCCTTCGCTCATGCCTGCGCCGCGAAAATTGAAGCGTAGCACCGGGAAGCCGAAGCCGCTGAGCGTTTTCATAGCGTGATATACCACTTTGTTGTGCATGGTCCCGCCGAATAAAGGATGCGGATGGCAAACCAGCGCGGCATGCGTCGCATCCGGCTGGCCTTCATTCAGCAGGGCCTCCAGCTGCCCGGCAGGCCCGTCAAGGAAGAACGATTTGATTCCGGCAGTCACATTATTCTTTTACCAGAGAACGCGTGTCTTTCTGAAATCCCGAGCGTAGCGAGGGAACCCTATGGCGACGAGTAACTTCGGGGCGCAAAACGAAGCAGCCAGACTCTAGTAACAATTCTCGTTTCGATAGCGATCCCTCGCTGCGCTCGGGATTTCAGAATAAGCTCTGTGCTCCTCTGTGCCCTCTGTGGTAAAGCTTGCTATCCTGTTCCTCTGAAGAAAACATGGACCCCATCGCTCTAACCCGCAGGCTCATCGACATTGAATCCATTTCCGGCAATGAAGGCGCCGTGGGCGCAGAGCTTTATGAGGTGCTGTTCAACATGGGTTACACCACGCATAAAATGCTGGTAGCCCATGAACGGTTCAACGTGGTGGCCACAATTGACGGGCAAGCACCGGAACTGGTCTTCTCCACCCATATGGACACGGTTCCGCCATTCATCTCTTCTTCAGAAGACCATGACAACATCTACGGGCGAGGGTCATGCGATGCCAAAGGCATCATCGCCGCGCAAATTGCCGCTTGCCAGCGCTTGCGCAAGGAAGGCGTGGCCGTGGGCATGCTGTTCCTGGTGGGTGAAGAGCGCGACAGCCTGGGCGCCAAGATCGCGAATGAAAGTCCGATGGGCAGCCGCTTCCTGATTAACGGTGAGCCCACGGAAAATAAGATTGCCACCGCGTCCAAAGGTGCGTTGCGGCTTCAGCTTACGGCAAAAGGGAAGATGGCGCATTCGGCGTATCCGGAGCTGGGCGAATCGGCCATCGACAAACTTCTTACTGTGATAGAGCGCCTGCGCGCAATGGAATTGCCGGTTAATCCAGAGGTGGGGCCGTGTACGGTGAACATTGGCTTGATTGAAGGCGGACGCGCCACCAACGTGATTGCCGATCACGCGCGCGCTCAGCTGTTATACCGCCTTGTCGGCCCTGCTGAAGATTTGCGACGGCACATCACAAAGCAAGTGGATGGCTTGGTTGAGGCTGAATTTGTTCTGGAAATTCCGTTCATGAAGCTGCGCACTGTGGCCGGTATCGAGAGCATGGTCGCGAAATTCACTACGGACATCCCTGCGCTCACCAATTGGGGAGATCCGGTGCTGCTGGGGCCAGGATCGATTCACGTGGCGCACACGGAGCGTGAATACATTTCCAAGAAGCAGCTCCATGAGGCCGTCGATCTCTATTGCTCGGTTGCTCGCCAATTGCTGCGCAGCTAAGCCGCGGACGTTCAGGGAAGGAGTAGCGGACGCTCGGTCCACGCTACGTCCCAGTATTTGCCGAACTTGTAACCGACCTCGGTGAAAATTCCTACGCTCTTAAAGCCGAACATCTCATGCAGCTTTGCCGACGCCGCATTCGGCAGCGTGTATCCGCCAACGATGCGGTGAACGTTTTCTCCGGCCAGGGCTTCAAACAATCCCGCATATAGCATTCTGCCAACGCCCTTGCCCACAGTTTCATGGCTGCTGTAGATGGTGGTTTCCACCGTAGTGTCATACGCTGCTTTCGGACGGAAACGCATGGTGCCGGCGTAGCCCTGCACGACGCCGTCTTCCTCCGCCACCACCAGCCGATGCCGGCCGGTCAAGGCGAACTGCTCAAACCATGCTGCGCGCCGCTCCACTGTGTAGGGTTCCAGATCAAACGTGATCGGAGTATGAATGACGTAATGGTTGTAAATCTCCGTCAGGCGGGGTAGGTCGGCACGGTTCGCCGGACGGATAAGGATGGACATGGAAGCAACTCCTTGCGTTGCGTGCACTCCTGACGCAACAACTCACGCCGTACCTGACCCCGCGGCACTTGCCGGGACGGCGATCATGGGCAAGCGAGCAGCGCCGATCAAACCTGCATCACCGCCGAGCAAAGCGCGCGTAATAATGGTGCCGCGAACAGAGCGGCTTGGCACATTGCCGGCCTGTATGTTTTCTGTGGGCGCGGTGGCGCGATACACAAAAGAG
>DATCAX010000443.1:0-7293 GCA_036512375.1 Candidatus Angelobacter sp.
TCTTTCTGGGCAGGATTCACGCGCACGGAAATTCCGCCTACACCGGGAAAAACGTCCTGGGGCGCCTGTAGATTGGCTACCACCGATTCAATACCGGCAGACGTCAACAAGCCGTGGACCACCATGGCCTCCGATTCCTGCATTGTGTCAAATACTTCCACCAGTTCCGGGTCGGCGATCGGCTGTGTGCTCATGGTCCCCTTTCAGTCGCTGAGCCTATTATGGCAGAAAAAGGGGCTGGGCATTGCGGTTTCAAGGAATTTGCATTTGCTAAAGCAGACTAACAATTACTTTTTTTCGATCCGCAACAGAGAGAACGTCAGGGTCCCCCAGGACAATCGAGCGCGCATCTGTATAGGAACGCGGGCCGCATCGTCAGAGAACCAAATCCAGATTTTTCCTTTGTCCCTCAGAACGGGTGAGGATGTTTCCGGCTGCACTCGAATCGCATTGAAGACGCCAGCGGGCGTTTTGATCTGCTCTCTGGCCTCCACATGCACCATGACAGTGACCGTTGCACCGCCATCATTGATGGGAAAGCTGTACGTCCGGCCTGACAACAGAGGCAAGGATGCTACGTAATAGATAGAGGAAAGCATATCGGTCACGCAACCGGGGATGTCATGCTCCTCATGCTTGGTCTCTTTCTTTTTGATGTTCTTTTGATCAAGCACAGCTTTGCCGCGCTGGTAGTCGAATGTGATGTTGCTCTCAACGCGGCGAAAGCCTTCCTCAATATGGCGGGATGTGTTGTGCGAGCAAAAGCTTGAGGGTTCGAAGAAGGATTCCAGCCGGTCCTGCACGTGATACAGCATTGATACTGTGCCCGCGGCGTCGGCAGTGGCAACGATGCGGTTTTTTTGTCCGGCCTTCTCCAGACGCAAGATCGCGATCCCGGCATTGAAGACCCGCCATTCTCCGCTATAGACATAGGTCTGCCCCACCGGGAACTGATATTCCGCACGCGGGCGGGCAACAGACGGCGCAACGAGCGCGCCTTGTTCCGCCGCTGGGGACGGCGCCAGGGAAGACGGTTCTGGTGCACCAGCTTTCTTCTCACGTTGCGGTGAAGATGCAAAAGCAGCCGTTAGGCAGACGAAAGCAAGCAAGACGCAAATGGCGCGTGCATGTGCGCGGTCGGGAAGTCGGATCAATGTTTTACCAGCATTTTCAGGAGCAGAGCGCCGAGCATGAGAATCGAGCCCAAAGCGGCATTGTACTCGCGATGTCGCAGATAAAGCGCCGAAGAAAACTGTGAAGAGCCATCATCCACTTCAGCACCAGCCCGATAGGGCGTAAGACGCGGTAAAAAGCGCGGCACTTCACTGGCGTATCGCTCATAACCGGGAAACGTAGAACGCAGATATTTCTCCTCCGCCATAATCACCGGAAGATAAATGAAGGCAAACATGGCCAGAGCGGCAACACCGATCCAAAAATTGCGCGCTGCAACGATGAAACCTACAGCAATGATGATGGAGCCTAGATAGAGCGGGTTGCGCGTAAACGCGTAAGGACCCGTGGTGGCAAGTGCGGCGTTCTTGCGTATGTGTCCTGAAGCAAGAGCGCGGACGAGTACCCCGACGGCTGCCACAGCAAAACCAGCGCCCAGTGACGTCCACGAAGGGCGGGCAAACCAGAAATACGCTGCCGCGAAGACAAAGCCAAGAGGCACGCGGGATCGCGTGGCAACCCGTGACCAGCTAGGCATCGCGCGCCCCCAGCAGGTGACGAGCCGCGGAGATAACTTCTTCCGCAGAAATCTTCAGAAGGCCAACCTCGGCTTCACGATGATGCGAAGAAGTGGTCTCGCTTTCCGGATGCCGCAGCGCAATTGACCTGGTGCCGAACGGCCCGGTGCGCCCTGGATCAGTAGGTCCAAATAAACCGACGACCGGGATTTCCAGCGCCGCCGCAAGGTGCAGCGGCCCAGTATCTCCGCCTACAAAGATGCGTGCCCGACGCGTGAGCGCAATAAGCTGCCCGATGGTGCAGCGAAGCTCGAATGCGTTTCCGCCGCTGGCCCTCACCACCGTGCAGGCCAACTCAGATTCGTCCGCAGAGGCGTTGACCAGGGTCCTGATGTTGTGGGCCGCGAGCGCCCTGGCAACCTCGCCAAACCGTTCTGGTGGCCACCGCTTCGCACCCCAGCCTGCGCCCGGGTTAACAATGGCGTAGCTGGCAATGCCGAGGCGGGCAATTTCAGAATCTGCCCAGGCTTCAGCCGTAGGATCTACAGGCAGTCGCGGCGCCTCCAACTGTAATTCGCGACCGCCAAGCACTGGCTGCAGGGCCTCAATTGCCAGCGCAAGATTCTGTTGAATCACATGATCGCCCCGGCGCTGAAGTGTTTTACTGTAAAAAAAACGTGTGCCGGACTCGCGAGGATCGGCATACCCAGCAACTATCCTTGCGCCGCCCAGCCTGGCGAAAAATCCGGACTTGATGGCGCCCTGAAAGTCGAGCGCGAAATCGTAATCGATTTTTCTCACTCGTTTGAGCGCCCCAATAATTTCCGTTGTGGCCGAAGGACGAAAGAAATGTTGGCGCCAGCGCCTGGTATCCACGGTATGGATGTTATTGACCAGCGGCTTTTGCGGGCTGACGGTGTTTGGGCTGGCTTTTCTTCCCTGGGCCGTAAGCAGCTCTGACCAGCGCTCCTCCACCAGCCAACCGATGGTGGCCTTGGGCAGCGCGTCACGAATTGCGGTGACTGCTGGTAAAGCATGTAGGATGTCGCCCATGGCGCCGAGCCGAACAATCAGGATTTTAGCCATTCCCGCCTCAGCAAATCAGTGGTGGAGTGGTCTTTCGGATCGCCCACGATGGCAACACGCCCGCCGCAGGCAAGCACTACATCGCGTTCCGGCACACTCTCCGCGGTATAGTCAGTGCCTTTGGCGTGAATGTCAGGACGCAACAAGCGAACCAGTTCGGTGACATCGGGCGCGTCAAAGACGGTAACCGCGTCCACGTCACTGAGCGCTGCCAGAAGCTCGGCACGTTCATCGCCTGGCACGTGTGGCCGGCCTTCTCCCTTGAGAGAGCGCGTGCTGGCGTCAGAATTAACGGCGACGATCAGCCTGCCACCCAACTGCTTGGCGGCGCGCAGGTAACGGACATGCCCGACATGAAGAAGATCAAAACATCCGTTGGTCAGGATGATCTTGTCTCCAGCCGAGCGCCACTGCTGGACCTGGGCCGCCAGTTGAGCTGCCGCAAATACTTTTTGTACGGTAGAGGACAGTCAGCCCTCCATGACAGCGCGAAGAAGTTCAGCGCGAGTTACGGTGGCGGTGCCGCGTTTCATCACCACAATGCCGCCGGCATAGTTGGCCAGACGCGCCGCGGATTCTGGATCGGCCCCAGTAGCCAGCGCAGCGGTGTAGGTGGCAATAACGGTATCGCCGGCTCCGGTCACGTCGGCAACTTCGTCAGAGCCGTGAATCGGTATAACCACAGGTTTGGCGCCGCGTGAAAAAACTACCATCCCATCCTTGCCGCGGGTTACCAGTAGCGATTGGAGTTTCATTTTCTGCATCACGGCCTTGCCAGTGGCGAATAGACGCGCAGTGTCATCACCGATTCGTGTGCCGAGAACTTCTTCGAGCTCCGCCTCATTCGGAGTGGCGGCTGTCACACCGCTGTAAGCCAGCGTTCGATAGCGCGAATCGAGCGTGACAGGGAGGCCGTTCAGCGAGGCGCGCGCGCGAATGTTTTCAAAAATCTCTGGCGTAGCTGCTCCATAGCCATAGTCGGAGATCAGCAACGCGTCAGAGGCGCGGACATATCCCCGGGCCTGAAACGTAATGTCGCGAATGGCCGTGCGGTCCAGCGGCGCTTCGGGCTCGCGGTCAACGCGAATGACCTGCTGGCGCGGTGAGTGAGTGGTCCCGGCAAGAACGCGAGTCTTGGTGACGGTACCGCGGCCCTTGATCCTGCGAATGGCGCTGACCGAAATATGCTTCTGGCGGAAGGCATGCAACAGCATGCGGCCGGCTTCGTCATCACCGATCACGCCTACCGGAAGCACAGTCACTCCAAGATCGGCCAGATTGTAAATGGCGTTGCCGGCGCCGCCGGGCACAACGGTTCGATCACGGTGGCGCAAAATGAGCACCGGCGCTTCCCGCGAGACACGCGAGATCTCACCGTAAATAAACTCGTCTGCGATCAGATCGCCCAGGACGGTGATGCTGAGCTTGGAAAACTGCTCAATGATCTTGACGAGACGGTCGGCCGGTTTTTGGGCTTTTTGCATTGACTCACGATTTTCTCATGCCGGAGACAGAATCTGCTGGCCTGAACGCTGCTCTACGGTCCTTATGATCTCCAACATCACCTGCTGTGGCGATTCCAGCTCAATTCGAAGCTTGGCCTTGAGCAGCGGTGATAGCTGATGAGAAAGCGGCCCCAGATTGATGACATCTTTTTCCGTGGTAATGAAACTATCGGAACTAGTTTGTTTCCTAAGGGCCAGGAGACGGTCGATGTCGCGTTGATCATAGCGATGATGGTCGCGAAAAGTGATTGTGCCTGCTAGTTCCGAGTTTGAGGATTTCACCGCGTCAAGGAACTGCTTGGGGCGTCCGATTCCGGAAAAGGCAATCATTTTGCCACTGGCAGCAGGCAATTCAATTACTCGCCGCGCCTGCCAGAGGTTTTTTGCTTGAACCTGCCGATCTGGCGAATCGGGGAGCACAACCGCGTCCGCGCGTTTGAGCGCAGAGAGCGGCTCACGCAGTCGCCCCATTGGAAGCAAGACGCCTGCCTCGTCTTCTGCCGGAAGCAGGACGATATCAAAATCACGATGCAGGCGGCGGTGTTGAAAGCCGTCATCCAGCAGGTGAAGTCTGCTGGAGAATTTCTTTTCGGCAAGCAGGCCGGTCTCGTATCGGTCAGCGCCCACAATTACGGGCACCTGTAACTTCTGCGCGATCAGCAACGGCTCGTCACCGAAGTGCGCCGGTGAACCGTTGGGATCAACGACGGTAATCTCGGTGGAAGTGCGTCCGTAGCCGCGCGAGAGGACGTCGAAAGGGATGCCGCGTTCCGTCAACAAATGGCCTAGCGCGATCACGAACGGTGTCTTGCCGCTTCCGCCCACGGAAATATTGCCAACGCTGACGACTGGCCGCGCAAGCTTCTTCACCTGGAAGCTGCCGCGATCATACAAGGCATTTCGTATCGCGACACCGGCGCCGAAGATGACAGAGAGAGGATTCATCGGCCACGCTCTTGCTGTTTCAGAAGCGGGTCCAGCGCTTCGAGTGTGCGCCGCGTAGCTCCGGCGTGCCTGGTGAATAAATCTTTAGCCAGACGACCCAGGCGCTGGCGCTCTTCTGGCTGGCTCAACAATGAGAGAAGCTGTGAGCTAAGAGTTTCAGCGGTCACGATCTTTACCGCACTGCCCTTTTCAAAGATGCTGACAATCTCTTTGAAATTGAACGTGTGCGGTCCCACAACAATGGCGGAGCCGTACTGCGCGGGTTCAAGAATGTTGTGGCCGCCGGTCGGGACCAGGCTGCCGCCTACGAAGGCAATGTCTGCCAGTTCGTAAACAGCCGCCAATTCCCCAACGCTATCGAGCAGGAAGATGCCGCCGCTTCTGACCGGCCGCGGCGATGTCCAGAGACTGCGGCGCTGAAGCGCAAATCCTTTTGCCGTGATCAACGCCGCAACCTTTTCAAACCGCTCAGGATGTCTTGGCGCCAGCACCATGATGGCCGCTGGGAATTGCTGCTGGATTGTCTTGAACGCCACGAGCAGCGGCTCTTCCTCGCCTTCGGCGGTGCTGCCGCACACAATTACCGGTGAACCTGTGCCCATGGCCGCGCGCAAGCCGGTTACCAGCGCGGGTTGCTCATTCGGGCGGATATCAAATTTCAAATTGCCACTGACTCTCACTCGTCCGGTCTCAGCGCCCATCTCGCGCAAACGTTGGCCATCCTCTGCCGTCTGGGCCAGAAATAAGTCGACCTCACATAGAACGCGGCCAAAGAACCACTTGAACCGCCTGTATCGTGGAAAAGACCGGTCAGAGATGCGCGCGTTGACGATTGCCAGCGACGTTTGTCGCTTGCCTGCCAGATGCAGCAGGTTGGGCCAGAACTCGGTTTCAGCAATCACGATAAGCTGCGGCTTCAAGGTATTGAGATATCGCCGAATGGCAAAGCCGAAGTCGAGCGGCATGAAGAATACACGATTTTCGCCGAAGCGCTGGCGCGCCAGTGCCTGGCCTGTGGCAGTGGTGGTGGAAACAAAAATCTGTCGGTCCGGATGCTGCCGCCGCATTTCATTAATCAAGTGGCTCACCGCGAGCACTTCGCCCACCGAAACGGCGTGCACCCAGATGGAGCCGGGACGGGCGTCTTTCAATCTGGCAGGCACAAAACCGAGGCGTTCCGCCAGTCCAGAGCGATATTTGCCCCGGCGGAGCATCTGCACGACCCACCATGGCAGCGAAAGCAGCGCTGCGCAGGCCAGGAGCAAACTGTAAAAGACATACATTGAGGGACTTTGGACATTCTATGAAAACGGAGCGGTTGTGCAAACCTGCCCTACCGCTGGATATAATCGGATTTGTGAAAGCCGTTCGCATCATCGTTTGCGTGGCCGTGCTCACCACGCTGCTTTTCAGTGAGAGGCATTTCAATCCGCCGCCAGCAGCCCATGCCAGCACCTACGCGCTGCATGAGGCGCATAGTGATGAGAAAGTCACCATCGCGGCCGAACCGGTTGACACGCCGCAGACGAGCGGGGTTTTCAAGGTCAACTATCGGGACTATGGGCTTTTTCCCGTCCGCCTGCTGATTTCCAACGACAGTGACCAGACGCTGATGCTCGATTCGCTGAAGATCGAGTACATCACCGCCCAGCGGGACAAGCTGCAACCGGCCACCAACGATGACATCTATCGCAAGTTTGTCAGGCCCAACCGGGCAGACAAGAGCCATCCCGGCCCACATTTGCCGTTCCCGGTAGGCAAGAAAAAAGAGCCGATCAGTAAAGATACGAAGGAAGAATATGAATCGGCGCAGTTCCTCAGCGTTCCGGTTACTCCACACGCTACCCACAGCGGTTATTTATTCTTTGACTTGCAGGGAGACCCGCCGGAGCCTGGCGCTCACTTGTACATATCCGGCATCAAGGCCGGCACCAAGGAACTTTTTTACTTTGATATCCCAATGGACAAGCCCGTCAACGAAACTCCTGCTCCGAAATAAGTCCGTAAGATTGGCCCTATAATCTTTGCATGTCTGCCAGCACGCAGCTGTCGTCAGCATTGCGGGA
>DATCAX010000444.1:0-9958 GCA_036512375.1 Candidatus Angelobacter sp.
CGTGTATGAAGTGGCGCAGCGGATTGCAGCCGACGTGTACGTGAATATCCAGGGCGACGAGCCGCTGGCGCGTCCTGAGCACCTGGATGCTCTGCTACAGCCGATGCAGGACCCCAAGGTGATGGTTTCTACCATCATGACTCCGTGCCCGGCGCATGACGTGGACAATCCCAATGCGGTAAAAGTGGTGACAGACCTGAACGGTCGCGCGCTTTATTTTTCCCGCTCCACCATTCCTTTTGATCGCGACAAGACGGGCGGCATTAAATACTTCAAGCATCTGGGTTTTTACGCTTACCGGCGGGCCGCGCTGGACCGATTCTGTAATTTGCCGGAATCGAAACTCGAAGCCGCGGAGCGGCTGGAGCAATTGCGCTTCCTGGATAATGGCGTCGACATTTATGTGGCAGAGACGCCGTTCAATACAGTGGGCGTGGATACTGAAGAAGATCTGCGCCGAGTGGAAGAGATGGTGAGGGCGGCTGGCAAGTGATGCCGGACCCAATTTTTAAAACCTAAATCAGGTAGCCAGGCCGGGCTGATGATTTTTGGCCCAGGCTTCCGCGGCCGCGATTCGTTTGGAAATGGGTGGGTGCGAGTGGAAGAGTAATTCCACCAGCCGCGAAGGATGGCTTTCACTCAGGTTCTGTCGGGCGAGCTTTTCCATGGCGGTAATGTAAGGCGTAACGTTATCCACGCACTTCCAGCAGTAAAGATCGGCCTGGCGCTCGGTAAAGCGAGAGTACGCGTTAAGGGCCGGCATCAACAGCAATGAGAGTCCGCTGGCGACGAGGGCGAGCAGCGGCAGGTTGGAAAAGTCTGCAAGATGCTGGAACATGTGCTGTTCGTCGATGGCGTAGCGGAGCACTTCATTCGCCGCCCAGAAGCCTGCCAGGGTAATCAGGGCCTGCACCACGATCATTTTGACCATGTGTCCGTGGACGTGGTGGCCTAGTTCATGGGCCAGCACAGCTTCAATTTCGTCATTGCTGTAATTCTGCAGAAGCGTGTCCGCCAGAATGATGCGGCGAGTGTTTCCCAGTCCGGTAAGAGCGGCATTGGCTTTTTTACTTTTTTCTGAAAGCTTCCATTCATATACGCCGCGCACGCGAGTGCCGGCGCGTTCGCCCAGCCGCATAAGACGCGCTTTAAGCTCGTCATTCTGCAAAGGAACGAATTTATAAAATAGCGGGAACAGAACTACGGGCGCAATCTGGGCAAAAAAGATAAACAAGCACATAAAGATCAGCCAGCCGAAAAGCCACCAGTATTCCGGTGAAGTGCGGATCAGCGCATAGACGATCTCAGCCAGCAGGGTTGCCATCACCAGGCCAAGCACCCAGCCTTTGAATTCGTCTTTGAGCCATGAGAACAGGCGCTGGTTAGAAAGGTTGAAGCGATGCTCCAGGCGGAAGCCGTAGAAGTCGAGCGCGAAGCCAAGGGCCTTGCTGATCAGGCTGAGAAACATTACGTAAAAGAACAGGTCCAGCGCGTAGTGATCGCGGCCCATGCGACTCGCCAGACCGGTTAGCGTCTTGGTCCAGCCCGTGGCCAGCAGAACGATGAGAAACCCGAAGCTGACGACCAGGTCGCCAAACTCCAGCCAGCGGCGGGCGCGATTGTAGTCGCGCGCTTCTGGAGTGTCCGGTTGGAGATTGGTTTCGGTGATCGTCATTGATTTTGCTTTTCCGGTTTGAATTCCAGAGTTATGAACTGGGCCGTCTGGGAAGTGCCATTGTGCATCGTTTCTTGCCGTCCCCCAGGAATCCAATCAAACCCTCCGGGTGCACGTTTGAATGGACCCACGTCGCCATTGGACTGCCTGGCAAGGTCAAGCTTCGACACGGCAATCAACAGAGTAGGACCCGCCGGTGGTCTGTTCAAAGTTGAGTTCGGAGGCAAGCCGGCCATGGACGCGGTCCATTGGTCGGCAGAGATGCGGCGGGTGGTGTCACCCGAATCGCATGATTCTGTACAGGTCTTCACGTTCGCAGAAGGCTTCAGCAACTCGATGGTGATGTTATGGAACGGGCGGTCGCTTTTGTTGATGGCGGCGTGGGCAAAATTGCCCGGCGTGAAACGTACTTCGCCGTCTTTCAATTGCAAAGCGGCAGGTTTTTCGCCCACACGCTCGCTGACCACATCTGAGTCGCCCAGCGTCACGAAAAGATAGTCATGATTGTGCTTGTGAATGAGTGTGGTGGCCCTGGGCGCAACGGTCACATCGAATACGCGCACGTATTCATTTTGAAAAACCAGATGATGACTAGGTTCGGATGTGATCTCAACGGACTGTTGCTGCTGCGCCAAGGTGGCAGTGGCCAGAAACAACAGTCCCGCGACACGGGACGTCCTCATATAAAGATTGTAAGAAGAACCTGAGACGCCCGCAAGTGACTATTGTTTCTGTCGCTTCGCTCCAAACCGCTTAAGACCTTCCTCGCCTTGAGACCGTACTGCACCTGTTGCGGGCAGCTCGCCGCCACACGGGGCTCGCTGCGTATGGCTTCAATTCATGTCGCTTCGCTCCAAAGCGCTTTGAGGGCTTCGGGGGTGGTTAGATTTTCAGCCCTGTTGCAGCGGGCTCGGCGGGCCGGGCCTCGCCGCTATGACTTCAATTTATGTCGCTTCGCTCCAAACCGCTCAAGATTCTTCTTGCCTTGAGTGAAGGCTGCACCTGCTGCGGGCAGCTCGCCACCACGGGGGCTCGCGGCGGACTCCCTGTCGCTGCGCTCCAAACCACATAGAAGTACAAGCCGCGTGGCCTTGAATCGCCCGGAATATCCTGTGCACCGGGCCGTCCGAGGCCATGCCGCGTGACAGGTTACTTCCCGCTGAATTCCAGTATTGCAACCTTGGTAGTGTTCTTGCCGGTATTGGTCACAGAGTGTGTTTCCGGCTCATGCCACTTCATGTCACCGGTCGTGGAATGATTCACTGTCGACTTTCCCTTCACGTTCACCGTTAAATCCGAATCGGTGAGGGCCACGGTGAGGAAGCCTCCGGCGTGGCTGTGCTCCGCGTATTTTGATCCGGGCGGCTGAGTAACCATCGAGACAGTCCATTGATCAGACGTATAAGCCTTGACCACGGTGACGCAGGCGGATTTGTCAGCAGCGTCACAAGGCACTGGCACAGAGCACGATTCCGTGCACGCTTTCTGGTTGGTAGTAGGTTGCAGTAACTCGATGGTTGCATTGCGCGCCGGGCCGCTGCCGGTATCGGTCACGGCATGTACAAGCGGGGGCGTAAATTTCACATCGCCGTCCTTGAACGAAACCGGAACGGGTTGCGCACCTTCCTTGGCATTCAAAAACTGGCCGTCACCAATGAAAACAGAGACATAGTCATGACCATGGCGGTGCACCAAGGTTGACTGTCCCGGGTCCACGGAAAATGCAAAAGCGCGGACGTATTTGTTTTCCACGACCAGGTGGTGGTGGGGTTCGGCAGTAAGTTCCACGGGCGCTTGCGCCTGCTGCGTCCAGGCGGTCAAGGCAAGAATGGCGAACAGAGTCGCAATCGAAAGTTTTCGCATAGGAGAGCCATTCTAGACGCGAGCGGCAGGAATGCCAATGGAAACATCAGAGCAACACATGGAGAGGTACCCAAACTGTGACTTAAGGGATGCGAGGGAGACCGCGTCTCAAGTCTCTGCCAATGCGGCGCTGGTGCCAGAGTCGAAGCGGACGGGAATAGTTGATGATGCCAAAGGCCGCGATGGCCGCCATCAACAATATACTGCTGAGGATCAGGAAGACGCGTGCGGCGCCAGTCTGCGCCACCTGGAGGATGACCAGCGCATTACGCGGGGTCAACAACATGGATGCCGCAAGCGCCAGCATGCCCACTCCGGCCAGCAATCCGGTTACGTTTTTGGCCCAGCGACCGGTGGCGTGATACTCAGCAAAGAGGTTGAACCCGTATGAGATCAGCCCTGCAATGACGATGAAATTCGCCACGATCGCTATCCAGGATTTTGCGTCCATCACTAATGGTTGGACGCCTGGTACGTAGCCGGGGTTGTGAAGCTCTGGAATCGAAAGCGAACCCTGCATGGCTGCGGCGGAAAAGCCACGCCAATCAGCAGAACCGGGCTGAGGTTCGCTAAAAGACCAGGAATTTCTTCTTTTTCTTGCCTGACTTACCGGGATGGTTCCCGCCCTCAGTGTTGGCTGCCACCACAGTCGGTTTGTTGCTCTGATTGGGACTGGCACCCGTATCGGTATAGCCAGATTTGATATCGATGTACGCCTGCTCGCGCAGCTTGGTGAGATAAGCGCGCGCCGCCGGCTCCAGACGCTCCGAGTAAATGGCTTCACGGATGCGGTCCGAGATGTCTTTCAGCGGGGGAACTCCGGCCATCCGATGGCCCGTAACCTTCAGGATAATAAAACCCTGCTTGGTGCGAATTACCCCGGTGTTCTCTCCTTGCTTGAGATCAAAGGTTTTCTCTTCCAAATCTTTGGACAGCTCGCCGCGTTTGAAGGTGCCCAGAGTCCCGCCCTGCGCAGCCGTGGGGCCATCAGAGCTTTTCTTAGCCAGGTCTTCAAACTTGCCGCCCTTTTTCAATTGGTCCAGAAGCTGGTTCGCTTTGGCCTCTGCCTCCGCTACTTTCGCGGGATCCTCCGGCAATGCCTTGGGCTGCTCCGGGGCCTGCTTGTCTTTACTCTCAACATTGTGCTGCGCCGGCTGGGTACCGACCATGATCTCGCTCAAGCCGATTTCTTCCTGCCCCTCAAGCTCTTTCTGGTGCTTGTTGTACCAGTCCTGAATGTCGTCATTGGAAATATGGAGTTTGCCGCCAACTTCCTGTCCGATGACCTGCTGCGTAACCACGCCAATACGGATCTGTTCCTTGAAGTCTTCATAAGAGACACCCTGTTTCTGGGCCTCTTTTTCCAGATCATCGATGCTGGCCAGACCCATCTGCTGCCGCATGGTGTTAAGCCGCTTCACTACTTCCGTTTCGCCTGTGATGCCCAGGTCCTTGCCGCGCTCCAGTAGAAGCTGCTGGTCAATCAGATCGCGTAACGTATCGGTCTGTGCTTTAGCCGTCCTGGTCTGCCAGTCAGAGGGGTATTTCTGCTTCAACTCTTCCAGGCTTGTCAGCTTGGCCTTCTCCATTTCAGAGCGAGTAATGATCTGGTCATCGACGCGGGCAATGATCTCGTCCACGATATCGTCGGCGCGGAGCGCGATTGCGACCAGTAGCAGAGCAGACGCAAGCAAAGCGAGTTTCTTGGGCATATTAAAAAAGACCTTTACAGAAAACGTGGGATTGTTGTGCTTATTTTATCAGCGGACAGACCACTGCAGCCAACCCTTAGAACGCCAGGCTCCGCTATTGTTGCGGCTTTTTCTTCTTATTCAACAGGCCGCCAAGAGCGTCTTGCAGGCCCGGCTTCTGCTGCTGACCGTCAGTCTTGGTTCCCTTATTGCCCTGGACCGCGTTCAACAAGGAATCCTGAAGATTGCCGGTGACGGCGCTGCCTAGAGCCGGGCGGAACACCGGGTTTGAGGTTGTGCCTTCAATCAGGAAAGGCAGTCCTTTGCTCGCGGCGGATGAACCACCGCTGGTGAGGCTGCCCAGAAGGTTGTTGGCCGCTCCGGAAAGCTTGACCAGCATTTTGAAATTAAGGGAATTATTGCCTGCGATCACACCATTCCCGGTCACGACACCAAGCGATGGAACGTCCAAAATAATGTTGTCCGCTTTCATCCCCTCGGGAGCGACGTGCAAGGCGGAGCTGAACGTCTGGATCAACGTGTCAGTGCTTCCCTTGTTACCGGTGAATGCCGCAATCGCGCCGAGCTTGGATGCCAAGTTATAGCCGGAAAGATGTGTGCCCTCGATTTTGAGCGGGCCATCCACCACCAGACGATCCAGCGGGCCTGATGCGTTGAGATCCATATTGATGTTGCCGCCCTGCAATGAGGCGCCCGAAGGCAGAACCACGCCTAACGCCGGCAGCAGCCCTGCAACGTCATTCACTGCCATGTTCTTGCCCACAATCTTCAGGTTGGCGAGCGTGTCTTCACCTTTGGCGCTGAGAGTCCCGCTGGCGTTGGTCAGGCTATTGCCTGTGTGAAGGTTCGCGTTGATCGTCCCAGTATCGGAATCGAGGGCGTAATCGGATTTGTAATCGAGGTTGATCGGCTGCTTTGCCGGTTGGCTGCCTTTCACGAGGCGCAACTCAGCAGCCTTGGCGGTGCCTTCAGAATGCAACTTGTGGCCGTCTGACTTCACCTGTCCATCAAAATCCAAAATGCCACCGACGCCGGAACTGGGATCGACGAAGCCTGTCGCCCCCAGATCAGTGTGTTTGAGCGTGATTTTGGCGTCCAGCGGACTCTTGGCGGAGTCACTGGGATTGAGCGGACCAACCTGGCCTTCAAGATTCATGGCGCCGCCGCCCGGCATGCCCGCAGAAAGCGTAAAGGGCATTGCGCTCTGGGCAGAAATGTTGTGTGCCACCAGGTTTACATTCTGGTAAACGCTTTCCTTCCCGGCAGCATGGCCACTGCTATGGCCTACACGCACCGTTCCGCCGGCAATCTCGAACTTATCGACTGACACGTCAGGAGCTTTGCCTGAAGGTTCGGGCGCTTTCCCTGAAGGCTCGGGCGCAGTCTTTTGCGCCGTAGCGCCGAGCGTGGAATAGTTCCACTTGCCGGCCGCGTTCTTCAGCAGAGTAATGTCAGGCTTCTGTATCGTCACGGAAGTGACCTTCAGCTGTTTGGAGAAGATCAGCGGCATCAGTTGCACACCAACTTTCACTGAAGACGCTTTCAGGAACGGATCCTTGTTAAAGGCGGGATCGTCAGCGATGGTGATGTCGCTGGCGCTTGCGCCTCCGCTCAGGATGGAAGCATCGAGCTTGCCGATATGTACCTGGCGGTTGAGAGCCGCGGAAAGCTTCTTTTCCAGATCAGGGCGAAAACTGTCTACGTTGATAAACAGAGGAACCACAATTATCACGAGTAGAAGTACGCCAACGACAATCCCGGAGATTACGAGCAAACGCTTCATAGAGAAATGCTACCAGAAACCCACTTTAATAGATGTCATTGACATGACAAGGGGTTTGCTTGAGCATGTTTGTCTATGGCCATTCAGCGATTTTTGGCGATGCTGGCGTTCCTGGCACTGGTAACTTGGGCAGGAGCACAAACCGAATCAGCGAAGAAACCTGTACTCATCAGGGTGTCTTCCGGAGTTGCCAACGGGCTTAAGATTCATGATGAACAGCCGCACTATCCCCGAGAAGCGCGAGAAAAGGGAATTCAGGGTGATGTGCTCCTGCAGGCCACAATCGATACTAAGGGAAATCTAGCAAACCTGAAGGTTGTGCAGGGCGACCCCATTTTGGTTAAGGCCGCAGTTGATGCAGTCAAGAAATGGAAATACCGGCCTTTTATATTGAAGGGTGAACCGGTGGAAGTGGAAACCACAATCAAGATCCAGTTCCACATGTAAAATATCTGACAGCGAAGCGCACATGAGAAGCATTTTCCAAGCCGCCGTTATTGCAGCGTTGCTCGGCCTCGTATGCACAGCAGCCGCGTTCCAGGATGCACCAACACCGGTCCGGCTGGAAAATGGGTCGATTTTGTACGCCGAATTGTTAAAGACTGTTGATGCAAAGAAAGCCAAAGTTGGCGACCCAGTCACTGCCGTGCTTGTTGCCGATGTCCTCGCTCACGGAAAAATCGTGATTCGGCACGACTCAAAGCTGGTAGGGCACGTCACCGAGGTACGGCCTCACAATAAGGAAGTTCCGGAGTCAAGGCTGGGCATTGTTTTCGATAAAGTCATTATCAAAGACGGAGAGGTGTCATTCCAATCCCTGCTCCTGGCGATCCACCCTGCTCAGCGAGTCGCCTTCGATGTGCCAAAGGCCCCTTCTCCAGCGAGTAATTCCGCACAAGAGATAAATCGCCCCTACCCTTTACCTCAGGGATCCAATGGCGGGCCCAGGGGCAGCCCGACGCTGGGCGACGAAATGAAATCCCACGATCGAGAAATGACAGCAACGGGGCCGACGGATATCGATGGATTGAGCTTAAGTTCCCCGGCCAACGGCGGCGCCCAGACAATTGTTTCTACGCAGCGCACAGTCAGGCTGGAGAGCGGCGTCAACATCGAACTGCGGGTGATCGCGCCCGGTAAATAGACCTTGCGCTTTAACCACCGTAATTCTTCTTAAGATAGTTTGTGATCTCGGCTTCCAGTTCAGCATAACCGGCATGGACAGTACTGCGCAGCGCCGATTCCACGCTCTGCCCTTCTCCCAGCCGCTGCAGCAGTCGCGCCACATCGCTCATGCCATACGTCGCGCGGATGTACTCCACCGCGGCCAGGCTCTCCGCATAAGCGACCGAAGCTTCCGTTGAGCTATAACCCTGGAACTCTCCTTCCAGTTGATTGAGCGGCACCTGCCTGCCTGAGACATAAAGCGCAGACAGCCGTGGGCCGATTGCGCCGGTGGTGAGCCCTTGCTCCAGTTCCGCAATGCCTTCATTCAGCCAGGCGGGAGCGCGGCTGTGCGTGATCTGCGCGACAAATGAATGCGTCAATTCATGCCGCAACACGCTGGCCATCTCCGGCGTTACCGCTTTCACTCCGGAAATTGGAATACGAATCTTGCCGTCATTGAGCGCCGCAGTCCACGCGGCTGCGTGCGTCACGTCAAAAAAAGCCTGATCTGTATAAAGTGAAACGTAAATGTTTTTAGGCGACGAGCCCAGATCGTTACTCAGATCGCGGTAGTCCGCTTCCAGTGTTTCCAGCACCTGGGTGCGGAGCACATCCGCGGTCTGTGATCCTTCATAGCGCAGCGTAAAGTGGTTGCTCTCCTGCTGGTGGAAATCAGCTTCGGTCTTGGCTTCGCGCTGCACCCTTTCCAGCAACTCGTGCGTTTTATCATCAGGGCGAAGCTGGAAAGATTTTTTTAACGCGGCAATGGCTTCACGATTATGGTCATTCTTGTAGTAGGCGTATCCGAGCAGCAGAAATGCGTCCGCTGACTGCGGGCTGGCCTGGGCTGCCTGTTGCGCACGGACAAGCGCTTCTTCTGCCCTGCCCAACTGCAACAAAATGGCGGCGTAGTTCTCCAGGAGGACGCCGTGATCGGGGAGGAAGACCAGCGCTGCCTGCAAATACCGCGCCGCGGCGGAATAGTTGCGACGTTTCTCTTCAAAATTGGCGGCAATCGAATTAGCGGCGGCAGATTGCAGGGAATCGCCTTCATCCTCGATGACCTTGATGGCGGCGGCGTCAATCGCGCCATTGCGGATCACGCGCGAGACAAGATCTCCCGAGCCTGCCATTTCCTCATGCGCCGGCGGCGCTTCTGCTGTGGCCATTGTATGCGCCGGTGATGGCCCGTAAACCGGACCCTTTTCAATGCGCACCACGATGGACTTGGGAATGCTCATCGTGTTGTCGCCCAGCGTGTATTCCACCCGGCCGTTGCGCTCCTGCGCCGAATCAGCCTGGATGCGGTCGCCATTTTTCAACACGATGGTGTCCGCGCCCGCTCGGGCACACAGCACCGCAAATACGCAAAATGTAATAATCGATTTCAAGTTGAAAAAGTCTAAGCGATTATGCCATGTCTATGACCCGTGTCTTCATCCTGACAGTAACGAAGGTACTACTGCTGAGCTTTGCCCTTGCCCTGGGGTACCTGTCCGCCATGGGGCAGTCGACGGCGTCTCCATCCGGCGCCGTGGCGCTCTATCGCGAACTTCTCAGCCCCTCATTTGACGCCAAAGACGTTTACCAGGTGCGCGAGGTTTCCATTCTTCTGGAAGACCTGCATATCTCCATCAGTGACGGCACTATGGCCTTCGTGCGTGAGATTAACGGCCATATTACCGGCGCCATGTTTGAAGGCGTAGGAGAAGTTCTTCTGGTCCCGCCCAACCGCGCCGAGCGTACATCTTTGGCGCT
>DATCAX010000445.1:0-3440 GCA_036512375.1 Candidatus Angelobacter sp.
CCGAGCAACCCGATACCGAAGAGTGTGGTGGTAGCTTTTAAATGACAGTCAACAGCGGCTGACGCCTTATACCCAGCGGCAGCCGCCCTTGTTGACCCAAGAGAGTTGTCAACCCGCAATCGAAAGATGCTCAAAGGAAATTCGAAATGAATTCTAAAAAGTTGTTTCTCAGACTTGCTGTGCTCGCGCTCAGTCTGGCTACCCTCCACCTGATAACTACTCCGGCGAAAGCTTATTCCAGTTGCCCGTCCTTTCCGGTGTTTTGCAGTACCGCCACCAGCGCCGGTCATTGCGGTTATCAACCGGGAGAGGATTGCGACACCTGCTACGCCAGAGACGGCTCCACCGAGACCGGCGGTTGTGGGACTTATAACTGATGTCCAAATTGCGGTGTCTGCCAGCGGCAATGCTGGCAGACCCCTTCCCGATCTTTTAACTCGTGAGGTGGATCCATGGAAAACAGCTCTCCCAGACCAGCCGCAAAATGGCTCGAAATCGCCGCCGACGTTTCCATCGTCATCGTGGCCGTGGTCATCGTTATCGTTTTCGCCAGGAACTATTTCTTCCACCCAAAGACGTCGCGCTCCGAAATCGCCGCCGGAACCCGGCTCACCGGACAGCCTGTGAACTGGCAGGACAACCGGAAAAATGTTGTGCTCGTCCTCTCCACCACCTGTCACTATTGCAAAGAGAGCAGCGGGTTCTACCGCAAGCTGGTCCAAGATTGCCGGAACAGCCATGCCAGAACGGTTGCTTTCTTCCCCCAGACTCCCCAAGAGGCGCAAGCCTATCTGAAGGCCGAAGACGTGCAGGTAGATGAAGTCAAACATGCGAATTTCCAGTCCTTACAGATCGGCGGCACGCCCACCCTGCTTCTGGTCGACAGTAATGGAGTAGTGCAGAAGGTCTGGCTCGGCAAATTGCCTGAAGCCAAGGAAAAAGAAGTGCTCGACCAGAGCTGCCGCGGCTGAAGCCTCAGAATGCCTGGCCTAAGAGGAATTGTTCTCTACTCAGAATAACTTGAGCGGAAAAGCAAACTGCATACCCCTGTCATCCTGGGCGCGCCCGAGGGAAGTCGAAGAGCCTGTCCTGACCTTTGCCACGCCGCATCAGGGAGTTTTTCACGAGACAGATTTGGAGCACTGCCTTCCCCGCGAGAAAAAGTTCCGGAATAAACACGGCACACGCCATTCCTCAAACCGGAGACTCTGTTTTCCCATTACGGGATTTCAGAAACAGGAAACTTCTGTCCTCCGGTCAATCCTTCCGCCTCACGCGTTAAGATTCTCCCGTTCGAAAGGAGCTTCGGCAGATGAAAAAACTCGTTCTCAAACTTGCTGTGCTTGCGCTCGGTCTGGCCACCCTTCACACGATGGCTACTCCGGCACAAGCTTATCCAGGCGGCTGCCCGGTTTTTGCGAGATTGTGCAGTACCAGCACCAGCACCGGTCAGTGCGGCTTCCAAAGCTATGATTGTGACGTGTGCTATGGCAATGACGGCTCCGTGGAAGATTCTTTGGACTGCACATAGCCGAAATCAGCCGCGGAATGCCGCAGGCGAACGATAAACCCGACGTAGAGACGCGGCGCAAAAGAGACGTAGCCGTGCTATGTCTCTACGTCCAGAATGGCAAGTGTGCCTACCAGCCTCCCGGCCGGGGGTAAACGTGCCCCTCTCTTGCCAATCCCCGCAACTTACGAGATAATAACAACTTGCCTAGCGTTTGCTGGGCCTCAATCAGGAAAGGATTCAGTGGAACTGTGCTAATGATACGATTAGCGCGCATTGGTGCGCGCAAGCAGCCTTACTACAGGGTAGTGGTTATTGATAAAGAGCGTGCACGCAACGGACGCTCCGTGGAAGTGGTGGGACTTTACAATCCCCGTACCAATCCCACTACAATCGACTTGAAACGTGATCGCATTGACTATTGGGTCTCAAAAGGCGCGCAGCTTTCTGACACCGTGGGCCGTCTGCTCACCAAGTCAAAAGCCGCAGTGGCGCCAGCGGCCTAGGCAACAAGCAAGGAGTCAGTTCTTTTCCGGGACAAAGTAAGAGATTTTTGGGCCCCAAGCTTAGCTAGGTGAAGGACTCCCCCATGACGGAAGCGGGCGGCGATATGCGTATGCTCGTGGAGCAAATTGCTCAGGCTCTTGTTGACGCTCCAGATCAAGTACAGGTAACCCCGGTTGAGGATGGTGACGCCACGATTCTGGAATTACGCGTGGCCCCAACGGACCTGGGCAAAGTGATTGGCCGGCAAGGACGCACGGCCAAGTCAATCCGCACTTTATTGGGCGCGGCCAGCATGAAGTTCAAGAAGCGCTACATGCTGGAAATCATTGAAGACGAAGAGGAAACTGGCCCGGCGGAATAGCTTTTGTTTTGCTCTGCCCCGCAAGCGCTGATGACTGAGGAAGCTGAGTTCGTCACGATTGCCCGGGTGGCCAAAACGCAGGGACGCCACGGCGAGGTTGCTGCAACTCTGCTCACCGATTTCCCCGAGCTGTTTGAAACGCGCAAGAAACTTTTTGCGCTCGGTGGAACTGGCACAAAGCAAAGCGGCACGAACGAACTTTCACGGCGAAAGCTGGATCTGGACGAGCACTGGTTCCACAAGGGCATGGTGGTGCTGAAGTTTGCCGGCGTGGATTCCATCAGCGATGCGGAAATGCTGGTGGGAAGTGAAATCCAGATTCCGCGCAGCGCGCGCGCTGCGTTAGGCAGCGACGAATTCTACGTAAGCGATCTGATTGGCTGCACAGTGACCGATTCCGGCCGGGAGATCGGACGTGTCGTTGGGCGTATTCGGGACGTGCAGTTTGGCAGCGGAGAAGCGCCGCTGCTGGTGATTGAAGGCGGCGTAATTTCGGGCGGCATAATTTCGGGCAAGAAGGAATATCTGGTCCCGTTTGCCGCAGCTTATATTGAAAAGATTGTACTGGAGCAGAAGCGCCTGGAGATGAAACTTCCGGAAGGCCTGCTTGAGCTGGATGCGCCGCTGAACCAGGAAGAAAAGCAACGGCAGCACGAGAAATCCTGATCAGGTCCGACAAATGAAGTTCGAGATCGTAACTATTTTTCCGGACTTTTTTCGCGGGCCGCTGGATTACGGCATTGTACGCAGGGCGCGCGAGGCCGCGTTCATTGAAATCCTGATTCACGATCTGCGGGCCTTTACCACGGACCGGCACAAGACGGTGGATGACCGTCCGTTTGGCGGCGGTGAAGGCATGGTGTTAAAGCCGGAACCGTTGTTCGAATGCGTGGAAGCATTGCAGTTGCCGCCACGCGAGCGACGGATTGCGGGCGAGGCGAAAGAGACTGTAGTTCTCCTCTCGCCGCAAGGGCGAATGTTCACGCAGGCGGTGGCAGAAGAGATGGCTACGCTGGAGCGGATTGTATTGATCTGCGGACGTTATGAAGGCGTGGACGAACG
>DATCAX010000446.1:0-10665 GCA_036512375.1 Candidatus Angelobacter sp.
TCGGCGATGTAGCTGTCAACGGCAGTCCATTGTTCCAGAGCCATACTGCTGCTTATCCCCTCATACCCGGCTAGTTTGCCGGAAATTTTCTACCGCGATTCATGTACTTCACGCACGATTTACGATTCTACTTGACAGGGCTCCTTTCGTGGCCGAATATTGAACATGTTCAACTATGACACCCGATTCCACGCTAGATCTCCTCAATGTCCCCGCCGATAAAAAGTTGAGGATTGTACTCCCCGGTGGGAATGGCCAGGTTGGCCACCTGCTGGCAAGGCATTTTCATGAACAAGGCCACCTAGTCACCGTGCTATCCCGCCACCCAAAAGAGGCGCCATGGCAGGTCTTGCCGTGGAATGGGTGTGAACTGGGAAGTTGGACACAAGCCCTTGAGGGGGCAGATATCGTCATCAATCTTGCCGGCCGCAACGTGAATTGCCGTTACACTCCCGCGAACCGCCGCGAGATACTTGATTCCAGAATCCTTTCCACGCGCGTGGTTGGCCAGGCCATAGCTCAGGCAGCAAAGCCGCCGGCGCTGTGGATGAATGCGAGCACAGCCACGATCTATCGCCATGCGCTGGACCGCGCCATGGATGAATCTACGGGAGAACTGGGAGGACACGAAACGGGTGCGCCATCGACCTGGAGCTTCAGCATTGACGTTGCAACTGGATGGGAGGTTGAATTTTTTGCCGCCGCGACGCCCGGCACGCGAAAGATCGCTCTCCGCAGCGCCATGACCATGAGTCCTGATCCGGGCGGAATTTTTGATACTCTTCTTGGTCTTGTTCGAGCAGGGCTGGGAGGCAAAGCCGCTTCCGGGAAGCAGTTTATTTCCTGGATTCATGAAAATGACTTCGTCAGGGCAATTGATTTCCTGATCGAGCAAAAATCTCTGGATGGCTGCATCAATACCTGCTCGCCCTGCCCGTTGCCCAATCAGGATTTTATGCGGGTTCTTCGCCAAGCCTGGGGGACCCGCATTGGGTTGCCTGCCACACGATGGATGCTGGAAATCGGCGCTATCTTTTTACGAACGGAAACTGAGTTGATTCTCAAAAGCCGCCGCGTGGTTCCGCAGCGACTCCTCGAAGCCGGATTTGAGTTTAACTTTGCCGAATGGCCCAAAGCCGCCAGCGATCTGGTGAAGGGTTGGCGTGCGAGCCATTCCCGGACATGAAATGTAACTACCTCGACGCGAGCGCTGGTTGCTCTGAACGCTGGTTCTTCTTGCTGGTCGCGGCGCCGTCTATCACCAACTTTGCGATGCGTTCGCGATGGAAGGTGGCATCTCCCAGCATGGTCTCTGAAGCCTTGGCACGCCGATAGTAGAGATGAATGTCATTCTCCCAGGTAAAGCCCATGCCGCCGTGCACCTGGATGCCACGATTGCCCACATTGCGGGCTGCGTCGCTCGCGTACATCTTGGCCACGGATACGGAAGCGGCGGCGTCTGGCGTGTTCTCTTCCAGCGCCCACGCGGCGTAGTAAGTGGCGGAGCGAGAACTTTCGGTCTCCAGATACATATCCGCGCAGAGGTGCTGCACCGCCTGAAAGATGCCAATCGGCTTGCCAAACTGTTTGCGCGTCTTGGCGTAGGCCACGGTCAATTCAAGCGCGCGCTGCATGCCGCCAGTCATCTCCGCACACAGGGCTGCGGTGGCCACGTTCAGTGCAGCGGCCAGGCCGCTGGTGTTGCCAAGCATTTCTGCCGGAGTATTCTTGAATTCCACGGAGTAAATTTTTCTTGCCAGGTCCATGCCTTTCATTGGTTCAATGTGGAGGCCCGTGGCCTTAGCGTCGACGACGAAGACGCCGTCGCGCGCAACCACAATGATAAAGTCAGCAGCGGCTGCGTCAGTGACAAAAAGCTTTGTTCCTGTGAGCTTGTTGCCGGTAGTGCTGATCTTCAGGCTTTCTGTATCCCAGCTGCCCGCGGATTCAACCAGCGCGACTGTAGAGCGCGACTGACCAGCGGCAATGCTCCCCAGATATCTCTTCTTCTGCTCGGTCGAGGCGCACGCGTCAATCACGCTTCCAGCCAGAGCGACGGTGGAGAAAAATGGTCCCGACAGCAGAGCATAGCCGGCTTCTTCCATCAGCAGGATCAGCTCCACTTTTCCCAGGCCCATACCGCCGAACTCTTCCGGGGCAATGATTCCGGTAAATCCCTGGTCGGCAAGCTTGGTCCAAAGAGCGGAGTCGTAGGCGGCTTCCGTTTCCATGGACTTGCGCACTGTGGCAATAGGACTCTCGCCGGCAAAAAACTTGCGTGCCGTGTCTTTGAGAATCTGTTGGCTTTCCGATAATCCAAATTGCATATCTGCCTCTCAGTTCATTCCATCAAAAGTGAAATTGGATATCTATCCCGAACGCCGGCAACAGTAATCGAAGGACGAAAGCAACCAGGCAAATGCCAGCAAGGATCCCGATTAATAGTTTCATTCCGACCTCCCGTCCTGGCTAAAAGCTAAGGGCTAAGGGCTAATTGCTGCCTTCTTCAGTAGCTCTTCGGCAGTCCCAGCACAAAGTGTCCGATGATATTGCGCTGAATTTCTGACGTTCCTGCTTCAATCGTGTTGCCGCGCGATCTCAGGTAGCCATACGCCCACATCCCGTTATCGATGGCGTGTTCGTCTCCGGCCTCAAGTTGTCCGTATGGCCCCATCACTTCCTGGGCGATCTGCTGGAAGCGCTGGTTCAGTTCGCTCCAGAAAATCTTCTGAATCGACCCTTCCGGACCGGGCACGCCGGTCGCGTTGATGCGGCTGAAGGCGCGCATCTGGTTACAGCGCATGACTTCGATTTCCGCATAACATTGCGCCAGCTTCTGCCGTACAACCGGATCTTCTGATGCCGGACGACCGTTGCGTTCTGTAGTCTTTGCCAGATCGATCAGCCGCTCCATGTTTCTGCGATAAGTAATCTGCAAGCCTGCGCCGAAGGTTCCGCGCTCATGCATGAGCGTGCCCATGGCCACGCCCCAGCCTTCATTCACTTTGCCGACGACATTGGTGACCGGGATGCGCACGTCATGAAAGAAAAGTTCGTTGAATTCGGTTTCGCCGGTCATCTGGCGTAGCGGGCGGACGTCAACGCCGGGTGTCTTCATATCCACCAGCAGCACGGTGAGACCTTTGTGCTTGGGAACATTGGGATCAGTGCGGACCACAAGTTCACACCAGTGAGCGGCCCAGCCATAGCTGTTCCAGACTTTCTGTCCATTGACGATGTAGTGATCGCCATCGAGCCTGGCTTCGCAACGCACGTTGGCCAGGTCAGAGCCTGCGTCGGGCTCGGAGAATCCCTGGCACCAGATTTCTTCAGCGCTCAGGATCTTGGCCAGGTGGCGCTTCTTCTGCGCTTCGGTGCCGAAAGCAATGATGGTGGGGCCGATAATTCCCAGACCCAGCACATTGGCCAGCGGGGGCGCCGCAGCCAGCGCCATCTCCTGCCAGAAGATTACCTGCTCCATCAGGCTGGCGCCGCGGCCACCGTATTCCTTGGGCCATGAGATTCCCGCCCACCCGCCTTCATACAATTTGCGCTGCCAGCGCTTCAGGTACTCGAAGCGCGACTCCATCGATTCCTCGCGGCGCTCGTCCCAATCCGTGGGAGCGTTGGCGGAAAGCCAGGTGCGCAATTCGTCGCGAAACTTTATTTCGTCAGGGCTAAGATTCAGGTCCATGGGTCCTCCAACTTGTGGCACAGAGCAAGTTTAACGGCGGCAAAACTCGGCTGTGCTCGCTCAATGAACGGCCATTCATTTTGGCAGACAAGTGTACATCTTTATTCCTGTCGCTGCGCTCCAAACCGCCAACGATTCTTGACCACCGTACCTCTTACGCTCCTGCTGCTGCGGGCTCGCCGCGCAAGCCGGGCTCGTCCGCTAATGATTTAAATTTCCTGTCGCTGCGCTCCAAACCGCCAAAGATTCTTTTCCACCGCGAACCGCACCGCTCCTGATGCAGCAGGCTCGCCCGCTAACGAAGCGTTTCTTTGACCATGTGCACCACGGGCAGTGTGATATTGCCTTCCAGCGGGACCTCCAGCCGCTCCACGGCGACATAGCCTCTTTTCTGGAAGAGCTTTACGCCGGTGAGAGTAGCGCCCATTTCAAAGCGTGTGAATCCGGCTGCGCGGGCGGCGGCTTCGCAGGCATCCAGCAGCAGAGTGCCAATGCCCTGGCGCGCCCAGTCAGGATGAATAAAGAACGCGCGAATTTTCGCGGCGTCGGTTTTAGGATCGAGCAGATCGTCCTGGCGGTCTCGCCAGTGATCACCGCCGTAAAGAGTCTTGCGTTTGCTCCAGCCGCCGCAGGCAACGATTACGGGAGGGTTGCGCACGCCTGAGTTCAAAGGGACTGCCTGGACCAGCAAATAAGTGCCGTCGTCGATAAGCTGGCTGTCGACGCCAAAGACGGTCCTGAGCGCGCTATCAATCTGGGCGGGTGTGTAATCACCGGACTGCAAACGCCGCACAGAAGCGTCAATCAACTCCCTTAGAACCGGAATGTCCGTGGTGACAGCAGGCCGGATTGCGAAGGCTGATGGCATCTGGAGGGAATTTTAAATTCTATTCGAAAAGCAAAAGCGGCCCGCAGGCCGCCTGGCTTTTAAAGCGAAAGCATTTGTTTTCACATCTATTTCGCCGGCATCTGGGCCAGAAACGTTTTGACCTCTTCGGCGTGTGATCCGCTGGGTTCAAGCTGAAGATATTTATTGCACGCGGTTCTGGCGTCGTCAAACTTCTGGGCATTGAACTCGACGCCGCAGAGGTTGTAGCTGAACATAGCGGAAGAGGGATCAATCTCTGCGGCTTTTTTCAACGATGCAATGGCCTCGTCCGGTTTTTGCAGCTTCAGATAAGCATTGCCTTGTGCGGTCAACATGCGGCCGGCGCCGGACTTGGCGGCAGCGGGATTCAAGCTGGGAATTTTCGGGTCGGCAGGCGAGGAGCCGGAGATAAGAGACTGGGCTACCTGGATGCCCTTATCGTAGGTTTGCACGGCCTCTGGAAGCTTGTTGGACTTGCTTTGCGCCTCACCCAGGGCCATGTAGAAGTCCCAACGGCTGCTGTCTGGCGCGGCCGCGATCAGTTGCGTGAGCGCGTTCTCCGCCTTGGGCCAATCCTGCGCCTGGCGCGCGTTCTGAGCGTCACTGATAAGGGAGTTCAAGCCCGCGATCTTTTTGTTATCGGCTGCGATTTTGGCGAGTTGTTCTTTGGTGAGCTTGGGAGCAGCGGGATCGGGGAGGCCAAACTTATTGTCTGGAATAGCCTCTTTACTGACATGGATGGCCAGAATATTGCTGTCCGTTGTGTTGTCAGTACCCAGAGTGGTTCTATCTGAAGAGAGCTTTTCCCCTTTGTCGTTCAGAACATTCACTTCGTAGGAGCCATAGGGGACGCCCAGCAGCCTGAATTCACCGTTCTTCTCAGTCTTGGTCTTGTATATCTTGCCGGTTTGGGTGTTGGTGAACACAACCGGCGCATTAGGAAAGGGATTTCCGTCCTGGGTGACCTTGCCTTCGGCTTGTGCGCCAATCGTCTGCGAGTGCGCCGGCAAAAATCCCACCGCAAACAACAGAGTGCCCAGAGCAAGAACAATAGCATTCCTCTTCATTGTGGTTGTTTCCTCCAAGTGTTCACTTTTGAATGACGGTGTTGTTTCAATGCATGGAATTCGTGGCTCGGCTTACTTTTTCTTTCTCTCGTGATAAGTAGTTTCTATCTTCGCGCCAATGGCTTGCAGCATTGCTTTTACGTCGCCACCATGCGGACCATCGGGTGCAAGCTCAAGATATTTGTTCAATGCTTCCGACGCTCCGGCAGGCGCCTGCAGTTTGCCGTCTTTATCCAGTTTGCTCTCGCCAACCATTAGGGATCCCTTAATGAAATAGGCGTCAGCTCGGGTCGGGTCGGCCGCAATTGCTTTATCGCAGGCGACCAGCGCGCCCTGGGTGTTGCCAGTGTTGTATTGGGTTGCGCAGATGTTGAAGTATGCGGTTCCAGGACTGGGATCCATGGCCGCCGCTTTGGTATAGGCTTCAATCGCCTTATCGTTCTTTTTCAACTTGAGATAGGCATTGCCTTCGTTGGTGAGCATCTGACCAACAGCAGCTTTGGCCTTTGCCGGATCAGCCTTGGGATCGGTCTTGGTGGCATTTTCAGCCAGAGGGATGACCTTTTCATAGGTATCAGCGGCTTCCTGATACTGGCCGAGGTTCAATTGCGTATCGCCTAACGCCTTCTGGTATTCCCAGCGGTTGGGTTCTGCGGTGATCATTTTCTTTAAAAGATCCGCCGCTTCCTGCCAGTTCTTGGCTGCCTGCGCCGCATTGTATTGTGAGATCAGGGCGTTGATATTCAAACCTTTTTCTCTTTCGGCTTTCAGCTTCTCCATCTCTTCTTTGCTGAGCCCGCCGCCCGGCTTGCCGGAACTCATCTCGACGGACACGTCATCGACGGCGCCGCCCTCACCCTTGATCTGGACCTTGACTTTGAAGTGCTTTTCCCCGGCGATGACCTCTTCGTCATAGACGCCAAATGGCAGCCCCACACCCGTAAACTGGCCGTTTTTGTCGGTCTTCATCTTGAAGGTGCGGCCATTATCGGCATTGGTCAGGGTGATTTGCGCGTCGGCCACGGGCTTGCCGCCGTCGGTAATTTTCCCCTGAACTTTGCCTGCAGTGGCCTGCGCCCATGCGGTGGCTGTAGCCGCCAGGAAAAGCAGAGTTACCATCACTGTATTTCTCAGTTTCGTTTTCATTTTTGTCGAGCCTCCGGCTTCAACTTGGATCTTAAACTTTATGGCCTGCCACTTGTTGTGCATGTCGTGGTGGCAAATAAGGAATCGGATCATGCGCTTCAGCATCAGCAAAGGCGCGCTGGCGCAGCACACAACTCTCACACACTCCGCACGCCTTATCTTCACGGCTATAGCAGGACCAGGTCAAGTCGAACGGAGCGCCCAGTTCCAACCCCAGCCGTACAATCTCAACCTTGCGCAGGGCGATCAGCGGGGTCACGACCTGAATCCTGCCTTCGCGCGTACCGGCCTTTATCACCGCGTTAAACGCCTGATAATACTCCGGCCGGCAGTCCGGGTATCCTGAACTATCCTGCTCTACGGCGCCGATATAAATCTTCTCCGCGCCCAGCACTTCCGCCCAGCTCACGGCAGCGGAGAGAAAATGGGCGTTGCGAAATGGAACGTAAGTCACAGGAATATTGGCGCCAATGTGCTCGCCGGCTTCCGGGACGGCTATGTCCTCATCGGTGAGGGCCGATCCGCCAATGAGACCCAGAGCCTCATTTCTGATTGCCATCCGTCGCTTGATGCCCAGATGATCGCAGATTCGCTCAAATGCCCACCGCTCGCGTTCCGCAGTTCTCTGTCCGTAACTGATGTGCAGAGCGGCTGTTTCTGAATCGCGCGCTGCCAGAGCGGCACAGACACAGGAATCCATGCCTCCACTCAACAACACCACCGAGCGCGGTTTTTCGCCTGCCAAAATAAACCCCTGATGTGCGGAATGTCTACTTTTCAGATGGCCCGGCAGCCGGAATAGCTGCCCTCAATATTTCTTAATTATCGCAAAACTTCAGTATCCATGCTGGGTTGCAGCCACGCTTCAGACTCCCTTGGTCGCTGGCTCCCAAATGAATTTATGAATCTGCAATCCCAGGCGAACGTTGAGGCCGTCGGCCAATATCCACTCCGCTAAGGCGCGCGGATCTAGCTGGCAATTGGATGTGTCTCGCTCCGGACTTGGGCTTTTCATGAACGCTGGAGAGAGCAAAACCGTCCCCACTTTATTTTCTAGCCCGTGTTGGCGAATGAAGTCTCGCGCGAATTCATAGTCCACGCGATCGGTCAGGACAAACTTAATTTCGTCAGCAACAGTGAGCGCGGCGAGGTTACTCATGTGAAACGTTCCGCCTTCACCCGAACCGGGACACTTCACGTCCACGATCTTGTGGACCGCTGCCGGAACATTCTCCAACGGACGTTCGCCGCTGGTTTCAAGCAGGAGAGTGTATCCGCGAGCAAGAAGACGCTCCATCAGTGGGAGCAATTCACGCTCCTGCAGCATCGGCTCGCCGCCGGTAAGCTCCACCAAACCTGCGTGGGCAAGCGCCACAACTTCCTGTTCCACTTCTTCAGCCAACATCTTCCTGCCGCCGGTGAACGTATATTCGCTGTCACACCATGCGCAGCGCAGGTTACACGCCGCCAGACGAACGAAGATACAGGGGACGCCCGCGAATGACGATTCTCCCTGAATAGAGCGATAGATTTCAATAATCTGCATGTGTTTGGAAGAACACAGCCGAGGGCGGCTGTGCGCCAAAATTTATTCCGAATAGCGAGCGGTGGTGGTATCGGTTTCCCAGATTGTCACGTCTTTCACCGATACGCGACCGCTGGTCAGCGATGTGAGGCGGCCATTCGTCTGGTCGTAAAAATACTTTGCCAGATTTTCGGCCGAAGGGTTCAGCGCAATAAAAGGCTCAATCTCATTCAGCATCTGATGGTCCAGCCGGTCGATCACATGCTTCATGACCTCTTTCAGGTCCTTAAAATCCAGAAGCAGGCCGGCCTTATCCAGCGTTGGCCCCGTCAAGGTGACGCGCACCTTGTAATTGTGCCCGTGCGGGTTCTCGCATTTTCCCTTGTACTCGCGCAGGTAATGCCCCGCGGCAAATGAATCTTCGACTGTAACCTCGTACATCCGCTCCCCTTATCGCGAACAGCGCGTGGCAACGCGCTCTTTCCATTGTAAATGCTGAAGGTTTTCTCCGGGTGGGCAAACCCGGTGCTGATCAGAAAATATTCAATGTAATGCAAGCGGCTGTGCGACCATGGTCACCGCCTTATCCTCGGTCCGCTCAATTTCCGGTCAGCGCCTGGAGCGGGAACAGAAAAAATGAACGCTTCTGGACGAGGGCTTTGTCAAGTCATGTCCTGATTCGCAATTGATTCGGGCCTCGCAACGCGCTAGGATACAGCAGCCCTAAGGGGTGAGGCCTACTGATCTTTGAAAATTTAAGTCTTGAAAATTTAAGCAGCTGGCAGCCAGCATCTGGCGACTAGCCAGACAGAACGAAAAGGCTGCGACCGTCTCCCAACTGCGACTGGGATTTGGCATTTGAGTGATCCAAGCGTCACCCAATGATCACCCAAGCGTCTTGCAAGGGTCGATTCTTCGAAGCCTTTTGTTTGCAACAACGCGATCAAAATGGCGGGGTGAAGCGAGATCGGGGAATGTTCATTGAGTGATTGGTGATCGAAAAGCTCTCAACCCTACGCCAATCAGAACCGAACCGCTGAAACCTACGCCAATCTGGGATGCCTTGGGATGACCACCTCTCAAGTCTACGCCAATATGGGATAAGGTATAGGAGGGGGAGGGGTAAGGACTTTGGCGACCGGAAGAGTTGCTCCTGCCCTAGGGAAGATCAGGGTTTTCTGGCTGTAGGCTATTGAAACTAATCGGCTAGATGAAAGACGCAACCAACGAGATTTTATTACGTATTAGCAATTGGGTCTTTGGACTAGTCTGAAAGTGCCACACTGATACTTGGGCTTTTGCATAATGCGGATTTTGGTAAGAAGTTTTTAAGCAAGAGAACGAACGACGGATCGTTCTTTCGCAGTTAAGGGGACGAACTGAATGATTAGCGGAGGCACGACAAACATTACTGCAGCCGAGTGTGCTGACCGAGCGGGCAAGCATGCTTTTGGGCTGAATGACAACAAGGCCGTCATTGCATTACGCAAACTGGCGGATGACATTGAGGCGGGCACGGTGGTCTTAAACAGCGTGACCACCTCTTCGCACGCCACTCATGAAGAGTTCACGATTCGTGAAGTCGTCATTGAAGTACTGGAAGAATACCCGACTGCCGGACCTTGGATGGTAAGAGAGTAACTTCGAACGGTCCATTTCGGGAATAGACAAGTGGTGCAAGAAACCGCTTGCCTTGGTGTGCTCGTCACCGCCGTTTCGTTTGGGGAAATCGAGGGCCATTGACTGGCTTATCGCTGGGAATTGCCTGCAGCAGAGCCTGAAAAGAAATCGTCGACATCAGCGATGTCTTTGGTCTTTTTGTAAGCTGGCAGACTGTCAATGAAAGTCTTTCCATAGCGCTGCTTCAAGAGACGATTGTCCAGCAGCGCGAGTACGCCCCGATCTTTTACAGAGCGAATCAGTCGGCCAAAGCCCTGCTTGAGTGAGATAACTGCTGCTGGGACTTGATATTCAAAGAAGGCATTTCCACCCGCAGAGTTAATGGCGCCTATGCGCGCGGCCACGATGGGATCGTTCGGCACCGCAAAAGGCAGACGATCAATGATCACGCAGCTCAGTTGCTCACCCTGGACGTCCACGCCTTGCCAGAATGATGACGTGGCAAACAGCACAGCATTCGGCGTGAGGCGAAACTCTTCCAGCAGCGCGTTTTTGGGCGCTGATCCCTGCAACAACATGGGAAACGGAAGTTCGCCCAGCAGTCGATCATGAATGTCATGCATCTGCGCATAGCTAGTGAAGAGACAGAAAGCGCGGCCCTGCGTGATATCGAGCAGGCGGCGGATTTTTTCCGCTGCGGTGCGTCCGAACTGTGTAGATCGCGGATCAGGCATGTCAGGAGGAA
>DATCAX010000447.1:0-7903 GCA_036512375.1 Candidatus Angelobacter sp.
CAATAAATAGAATTCCGCGCGGCATAGTTCACCTCTAATACTTACCTGATCATTGGATTACTCGAAGGTAAATGCGGGATGCCCAGCCGCTATCATACGTTCGTATGACTTCAGCTTCCGACAAATCGCGCATACAAACTACGCGCTACGGAGGAATCGTTGGTGCCTTTGATGATGGCCCGGCCATCGGGAAAAAGAATCATCTCGTAGGGATCGCGCCAGAACTTGAGCACGAAGGCATTATGTTTGACGGTCCCGTGACTTTCCAGGCGCGCCGACATCTCTGCAAAATCGACAGGGCGGTTACGCTCATGGATTTGCACGGAGTTCCTGCCGCATAGGGTAACTTGTGGCCTCCGTTCACCCGCCAAATGGACGAATTCGCGCTTTCCACATGTCTGGCAGCCGGACCGGGGGCGTCCAGCAGCTATCTCAGCCTGCTCATTGCTCCATACGTCGAAGGAAAGCAGAGTCCGGCGCAACTTGTCTTTGGCGCCTATCAGAAACTTGATAGCCTCGGTTGCCTGGATGGATGCAATCAAACTAACCGCGCTGTTCAGAATTCCAGCCGTGTCACAGGTTTCCACGGTGCCCTCGGGCGGAGCCGGGAACATGCAGGCCAGGCAGGCGGTTTCGCCGGGAATGACATTCATTGTGACCGCATAGGCAGCCACGGCGGCGGCATAAATCCAGGGCTTGCCATGTTTTACGGCGTAATCATTGATGAGGTAGCGGGTTTCAAAATTGTCGGTTGCGTCCAGGAGCAGATGGGCATCGCCAAGCAGAACCTGAATGTTTTCCGGCGTCAGGTCGGCCACAACGGGCGTGGTCTGAACCTCAGAATTGAAAGCTGCTATCTTGCGCCCAGCCGCCACGGCCTTGGGCAGCGATTCTGCCGCATCGGATTCATCAAAGAGTGACTGGCGTTGTAGATTGCTCGGCTCAACGTAGTCGCGATCGATAATCACCAGTTGTCCCACGCCCGCGCGTGCAAGCAGGCCGGCAACGCAGGTTCCAGTCGCGCCGCAGCCCACAATTGCCACACGTCCCTGGGCAAGGCGAGCCTGACCTGCCGGTCCAATCTCCGGAAAAAGCACCTGCCGTGAGTATCGATCCGCAAACTTCATGGGCACATTTATTATAGGTGTTTGAAGGCTAAGGGGTTTATTCCTTATTATCGCAGCCAGCTTACAATGCTGTGAAACTTTCGTGTGCAACTAAGGTCCAATCTGCCGTCATCGAACTACACAAAGCGATTTCCATTTAAGGGGCTTCGATTGCCGCGCTGCCTATCAGTGTGCCTGATGGTTGTGCTCTGCCTGGGGCTGTCCGCCGCCCAGCGACAGGGAATTTCCGCGCCTCAAAATCCTTCACTGGAGCCCCAGTCGCCCCACGGCGCCGCCCCGCCTCAGACTCCGATTGTGCAAGAACCTTCGCCCACTCCATCCCCTGCCAGTTCTGGTGCTGGATTGCATCTCTCGACCGGACTAAGAAGTTTGCAGGGGCTTAAAGTTGCAATGATCCAAATCAACGGCTCCGGCGTGGAAGACGGAGAGAGTCTGTTGCCCATCCTGCCACAAAAGGTCAATGAGCCGTTGGATCAATACAAAGTCAGGCAGTCTGTGCAGGCGCTCTATAACACCGGGCGTTTCGCTGAGATCCAGATAGAGGCCAAGCGCAATCCTGCAGGAGAAGTGGTGTTGGCTTTCGATGCGCGCGAAAATTACTTTTTTGGATCCATCCTGGCGGAAGGTTCTTCAACTCACCCCAGTGACAGTCAACTGGTTAATGCCAGCAAGCTCAATATGGGCGAGCAGTATACAGAAGACAAAATCGCTACCGGTATGGAGGGCATGAAGCGGACGCTCCAGGAGAACGGCTATTATCAGGCCACGATCAAGCCATTCTATGAGTGGGATTCGCACAATCAGCAGGTGAAGGTGCAGTTCATGGTTGATCGAGGCAAGCCTGCGCGAGTAGGGATGATAAACGTTGGAGGATCGCCCGGCTATAGCGCAGAGGAAGTGAGAAAAATCGCTAAGCTGCGGTCCGGGGACAAAGTTACCGCCGCACGGCGGACTCGGGCATTGCAGCGGCTGCGCAAGCGCTTCCAGAAAAAGGAACGCCTGGAAGCCCAGGTCACCATGACGCAGCGCATTTACCACCCGGAAACCAACCTTCTGGATTACACCTTTGAGATCAACCGCGGGCCGGTAGTGGACGTTAAAGTGGAAGGCGCCAAATTGCGTCGCGGCCTGGTCAAGAGATTTGTTCCCGTCTTCGAAGAGAGTGCCGTGGACGATGACCTGCTCAACGAAGGGGCGCGCAATATACGCGACTATTTCCAGACCAAAGGATATTTCGACGTGAAGGTCACGTATGAGCAGAGCCAGGACTCGGCCACAGACCGGAGGAACGTAATTTTTCATATCGAGAGGAACCAGCGGCACAAGCTCGTGGAATTGTCGATCCAAGGGAATCACTATTTCCGCCGGGAAGACTTGCGTGAGCAGATGCTCATGCAACCGGCGGGCGGTTTGCTCCTCTATGGCTTGTTCAGCCAGTCGATTCTTGCCCGTGATGTGCAATCGATTGAAAACCTTTACCGTAGCAATGGATTCCTGCAAGCCAAAGTCACCCCTGAGGTGCAGGATAATTACGGCAAGGAAGGCCATATTCGTGTGGGGCTGGCTGTGAGCGAAGGCCCGCAGACGCTGGTCGGGAAGCTCACCATTGAAGGCAATGAAGCGCTCCCTGAGGGCCAGATTCGCGGCTTGATCACGGCTTCAGAAGGCCAGCCGTACTCAGACTCGATGGTGATCACCGACCAGTCGGTCATCCTGGACGAATATTACAATTTTGGATTTCCCAAGGTTAAATTCGAATACACTACACTACCCCAGCCTGATAATCCCAATAGGATTGATGTGAGCTACAAGATCAATGAAGGTCCCCAGGTATTCGTTGATAAGGTGTTGATCTCGGGGCTGAACTATACCCGTCCATTTGTTGTGGACCGTGAAATCAAGATCGGTACGGGCGACCGGATGAGCCAGAGCCAGATGCTCGATTCCCAGCGCCGACTCTATGACATGGGCATTTTCAATGAAGTGGGCGTAGCGGTGCAGAACCCTGAAGGCGATGCCACCAACAAAAAAGTAAACTTCCAACTCTCCGAAGCGCGACGCTACACCTTCAACTACGGTTTGGGGTTTGAGGTACAGACCGGACAAGCTGGCAGCACCACTAATCCGCAGGGAGACACAGGTGCAAGCGCCCGGGTATCGTTTGACGTAACGCGGCTCAATTTTCGGGGGCGCGACCATACCATCACGCTCAAGACCCGTTATGGCAATCTGGAAAAACTGGGACTGATCGGCTACGCCGCGCCGCGGCTTTTTGATTCCCAGAAACTCACGCTCGATTTCACGGCTTTCTATCAACAGACCAACGATGTAACTACGTTTACGGCCACGCGCCTGGAAGGATCGGCTTCTATCAAGCAAGACCTGAATCGCGCCACAACGCTTTTGTACCGACTGATTTACCGCCGCGTGAGCACGGATAATCTGGTGATTGATCCCCACCTCATTCCGCTGTTCTCTCAGCCGGTGCGCGTGGGCATGCCGGACTTCAGCTATGTCCGCGATACTCGCGATAATCCCATCGACTCGCTGAAAGGCACGTTTTCTACTTTCGATCTGGGAGTGGCCTCCGGCGTCTTTGGCTCGCAGACGAACTTCACGCGGCTGGCTGTTCAAAATTCCAGTTACTACCAGTTTCATAAGCGGCGCTGGGTATTCGCGCGTTCCACGCGAATCGGAGTGGAAGAACCTTTTGCTTCAACAGACTTTGCTCCTCTGCCGGAACGTTTCTTTGCCGGTGGAAGCACCTCACACCGCGGCTTCGGGATTAACCAGGCCGGTCCGCGCGATCTCACCAGCGGATTCCCGCTGGGCGGCGAGGCCCTCTTCCTGAATAACCTTGAATTACGCACGCCTCCGTTGCCGTTTCCATTTGTCGGCAACAATCTGAGCGCCGTGGTGTTTCATGATATGGGGAATGTTTTCTCCACGGCTGGCGATATGGCCAACAGTATCTTTAAATTCTCTCAGCCCAACCGGAGCCTCTGTTTGAATCCAGCTTCGGGAAGCTGTAATTTTAATTACGTTTCGCACGCAGTGGGTGCCGGTGCGCGGTATCGCACGCCGATTGGGCCCGTGAGTTTTGACGTGGGCTATAACCTAAACCCGCCAGCATTTCCCATTTCTGCGCCACCTCCCCCTGCTGTCCCTTCATCGCAGGTGCTAAAGCATTTCAATTTCTTTTTTAACATTGGGCAGACTTTCTGATGAAAGCGCGCCTCCACTTCGTAATGGTACTGCTTCTCGCCGGACTGGGGCAGGCTCAAGTGGTCGACCGCATGGTAGCGGTGGTGAACAAGCGAGTGATTTTGGAAAGCGAACTGGATCAAGCCACGAGGGTGGAATTTCTGCTCCAAGCCAAGCCAATTGAACGTCTGACTGAGGCGGACCGCTCGGCGGTGCTGGAGCGTTTGATTGAACGTGCTCTTCTTGACCAGCAGATTGTGAATCCCTCCATGCTTGATCCTTCGCCGGAAGAAGTGGCGGCCAAAATAAAAGAGATTCGAGAAAGCATACCTGGCGCCGCCCCGAATGAACGCTGGAATGCTATTCTTGCCGGCTATGGCCTGACCGAGCAGGACGTTGAAGAACAGCTGACCATGCAATTCCGGATCCTCAGGTTTATTGATTTACGTTTTCGCGGGCTGGTGCGCGTAGAGAAAGAAGCGATTGCTGCCTATTATCAAGAGCATTTCTTGCCTGAGGTGCGCAAGCGCAACGCTTCGGAGCCGAAGCTCTCCGAAGTCTCAGACAAGATTGAGCAGATACTTGCGGAGCAGCGCATTGACGAGCTTTTGAATAACTGGCTGAAGACCTTACGCGCCCAGGCCCACATCGAGCGGCTGCTGCCGGCTGCGCCTGCAAATGCCGGGACTGCGCCATGAGCAGCAAAACCGATATAAATATAGCGCCGGTCGCCACCCCAGCGAAGAAGCGCAGACTCAGGCGACTGCTGATTATTACTGGTCTGGCGCTGGCACTCCTTATCGTGGGTCTGGTGTTTTACCTGAATAGTGGTTCTTTCCGTGAGACTGTCCGCCGCAGAGTGATTGCCGAACTGCGGCAGATGACAGGCGGCAAGGTGGAAGTGGAATCGTTCACCTGGAATCTTTCCGCGCTTCATTTTGAGGCGCTCAATGTCACGATCCATGGCCGCGAGACGGCCGGCGAAGTTCCGTACGCGCACGCTGACCGTATCGGTGTTGACGTGAAGATAGTGTCGTTCTTTTCGCGCAAGATATCGCTCGAAAGCGTAGCCATTGATCGCTTTGTGCTGCACTTGATGGTCTATCCTGACGGCACCACCAACCAGCCGCCGCCTCAGCCGAGCGCGCCCACAACTGAGGCGCCAACGCAGAATCTCTTCGATCTTGCGGTGAAAGAAATTGCTGTGCGGCAGGGGACGCTTATGCTCAACCAGGAAAAAATCCCGTTCGATCTGGATGGCAAGGATGTCTCGGCCGGTATGAACTACATTGCCAGCCAGAAGGCGTATGACGGCCACCTGGATCTCACGCCGCTCATTATCGCCTACAGAAATGCATCGCCGGTGCAGGCGGAGGTGCATGTTGGTTTTCTTCTGCGCACTGGGGAAACAGAAATCAAGTCGCTCAAGATTTCCTCAGGGAACTCCAGGGTGGCGGCCAGCGGCAAGCTTAGCAACTACAACAATCCGGAAATAGCGTTGGAATACCAGGCTTCGCTGGACTTTTCTGAGCTCGGGAAAATTGCAACGTGGAAACAACTCCGTGCCGGGCGCGCTGAGTTGAAGGGTGTGGGCAGCTATCAGAATAAGCGCTACTCTTCCCAGGGAAATCTGAGTGTCCGCAACCTGGAATGGCGCGACAAAGCGGTGCGTTTCTCCGGAATTGATGCCTCCTCGCCGTATTCCGTCACGCAGGAAAAAATCGTTCTCTCGCGACTGATTGCGCATGTCTTCGGCGGCACTGTGCAAGGGAACGCGCAGATCACGAACTGGAACTCGCAGCCACTGCCGGGAAAGAAAGCCTTGCCGCAACAGGGTACAACGCAGCTTCATCTTGCCAGGATTCAGATGAGCAAGGCTGCAGCCGCAATTTCCACTGCCAAAATGCCGTTGGATAAGATTGAGTTGGCGGGGAACATTTCCGGCGACGTTAATTCTTTATGGACCGGATCTTTTAGGCGCGCAACCTCATCGTTGAAATTGGAAGTATCTCCGCCGGCAGCGCCATCAGCGAAGGAAGTTCCCGTCATCGCGCAACTGCAGGCGACCTACCACGCCGATGTCCGCACTCTGGACGTGGCGGGCCTTACAGTGGCAACGCGAGCTATTCGCGTAAATGCCACTGGCGCCCTGGGATCGGAAAAGGCCCAGGCCCATGTTTCACTCAACGCCACAGACTTACGCGAGTTACAGCCCGCGCTAGATGCGCTTGATCCGGGAACACGCATTCCGGTCACGCTGGAAGGCCGATCGTCATTCAATGGAGTGGTTTTTGGCAGGCTGGATGGACTTTCGGCGCGCGGTCATCTGGAATTGGAAAAATTCGATACGGAGTTTCACCTGGCGAACCAGAATAAGGGCAAGCCCGGCAAGCCTCCGCGGATACACTGGGACGCACTCTCATCCGACCTCGTGTACACGCCATCATTGCTTTCTTTGCAACGCGGCACCTTGCGCCGCGGCGCCGCCCAGTTGGGTTTTTCCGCCAGCACAACGTTGCGCCAGGGCGACTTCATCGAGAACACAAGCCAGGTCAATGTCACTCTTCATATCCAGAATGAAAATTTGGAAGATATGCAGGCTCTTGCCGGAACAAGTTATCCCTTGACCGGTTTGGCAAACGCTGACGTGCAAGCCACGGGCACGTTGCGAAACCTGCACGGCGGCGGCAGGCTGCAAATCGCCAAGTTGACGGTTTATGGAGAACCTTTTAAGACCTTTTCAAGCGACGTACGCATCGATGGCAGCGAAGCGCGATTAGAAAATATTCAGCTGGCGCACAACGGCGCGCGCTTTACCGGATTAGTTGCGTACGATCTGGAGAACAAAAATTATCGTTTCGATCTTACGGGCGCCGACATCGAACTCGCCAACTTTAGGCGTTTTGACCTGCCGCGTCTTTCTGTCCAGGGGCAGGCCGGCTTTCACCTGACCGGCTCCGGTACTGCGGATGCTCCGGTCATCAATGGCGAGATCGATCTCCGCAATATCGTGCTCAACCGCGAAACAGTTGGGAGCCTGACCGTGCTGGCGGAGACGCATGGCGACGACGTGCAGCTGCGTGGACGGTCGAATTTTGAGAACGCAGAACTCAATGTTGATGGCGCTGTCCGCCTTCGCGATGATTGGCCCGGGCAGGTAACGCTTAAGTTCTCACATCTCGATTTCGATCCTTTGATCCGCGCTTATTTTCAAGGACAGATCACCGGGCATTCTTCCATTGCTGGGTCAATTGATATCCATGGTCCCATGAAGCGTCCGCGCAGTCTGATGGTTACAGGCAATGTGACACAGCTTTCTGCCGATGTGGAGAATGTGAAGTTGCAAAACGATGGCCCTATTCATTTCGGCCTGGAAAATGAATCGTTGAAGGTAGATGAGTTTCATCTGATAGGGACCGAGACGGATCTTTCGGCAAAAGGCACCGTGCAACTCACGGGCGAACATGCGCTTGACCTGCGCTCGCGAGGACGGTTCAACCTGAAGCTGTTGCAGGCGTTTAATCCGAACCTGGTGGCATATGGACCGGCCACGTTTACGGTCACTGTCGATG
>DATCAX010000448.1:0-2555 GCA_036512375.1 Candidatus Angelobacter sp.
ATCCTCCTGAAAGGGAGCCGCTCGCAGCAAACGAACGACGACATTCGGGCGAAATCGTCGCACGTCCCCGCTCCGCCCTGCGAGTCGTCCGATCTCGCTCACCGTATCGGAGGCGATCACGGAGATGCTCGCCTCATCGAAGATGCCATGATTCAACTGCATCATCTGCACGGGAGCGCCGTATCGACGTCCGACCTCCGTGGCCAGGTCCTCCCCGAAGACAGGCAGCTCTTCGCCGTCCGGCGTGCGAACATGCGTAGGAAGGTCTCCCTGAGCACCGCCTTCATGGCGTTGCGGAGCAAACAGGAGCAGGTCGGGGAGCTTGCTTGCGCTGAGCCACGGAAACCCGCTGCGGTTCTCAATCCGCCGGAATGCGAGGCGCCTGTCACCATCGAGGCCGTGCCAGCCCAGCTTGGCCACCTCGAGTCGTTCGCCGCCCATGGACTTCACGGGATACCGGAAGATCGCCTCCACCTGTCCGATTTCCATAGGCATGCTCGATCCGAGTTCGCCTAGACTTTATGGCTGTGCGCGGGGTGTGAAGGCGCGAACACAGGGTTGAAAAGGTGGGTGTGTTTGCCGTTCATATTTCCGCGGGCTACTCGCCTTTTTGAGGTGGAGCAGAGCCGCACCAACGGCCGGAGCCCGAGGGATCCGGAGCGTTGCAGTTTAACAACAACAGAGAACAAGCAAACACACCAATGAAAAAAGAACTCTATCTTGGACTCGATGTCCACAAAGACTGTATCGCCACGGCGGTGGCCGAGGCTGGGCGGCGGGGCGAAGTGCGTGAGGGGGGCGCGATCAGCAACGACCTGCAGGCGGTGGAAAAGTGGATCGCACGGCTGCGTAAAGCGCATGGCAAGAACACGCATTTGCACACCTGCTATGAAGCGGGGCCGTGCGGTTTTGGGCTGGCGCGGCGGCTGCGCCAGCTGGGAGTGGAGTGCGAGGTGGTGGCGCCTTCGATGACGCCGACACGCTCGGGCGATCGGGTCAAGACCGACAAGCGCGACGCGCGCAAACTGGCGCGACTCTTGCGCGCCGGTGAACTGACGCCGGTCTACATTCCCGAACCGACCGACGAGGCGATCCGCGATTTGTGCCGGGCGCGGACCGATGCGGTGGATGATCGACGCCGGTCGCGGCATCGCTTAAAAGGGTTCCTGCTGCGCCATGGGTATCGTTACCAGGGAAAAAGCGCCTGGAGCGCGGCGCACGAGCGCTATCTGCGCGAACTGATGCTGCCGCATCCGGCTTTTGAAAGTGATCCTGGAAGAGTATCTGCAAGCAATCGCGGCGGCTGGGGAACGGATCGAGCGCTGCGAGGTGGCGATGAGTGATCTGCTGGAGAAATGGCGGCTGGCACCAGCGGTGCGCGCGCTCATGGCGATGAAAGGATTTCAAACCGTGGCGGCCATGATCCTGGTGAGCGAGCTGGGAGAGGTGCATCGCTTTGCCCACCCGCGCCAGGTGATGGCGTATCTGGGCTTGGTCCCGACAGAAAATACTTCGAGTGACAAACGTCGCCAGGGGCGCATCACCAAGTGCGGCAATGCCCACGCCCGCTGGTTGCTGGTGGAATGCGCCCAGCATTACGCGGCGCCGCCCAAAGTGAGCAAGGAACTGAGCCGGCGCCAGCAAGGTCAAGGACAGGAGGTGCGCGCCATTAGCTGGAGGGCGCAGAACCGTTTACACCATCGCTACACGCGTCTGCTGGGGCGACGCCTCCAGCGCAACAAGGCGATGGTGGCGATCGCGCGGGAGCTCTGCGGTTTTATCTGGGAGCTCTTACGCACGCAGTCCTGTTACCACGTGCCAGCCACTTCTGTCTGAAAAGAACAGTTCGAGGGGAACAGACGAACCAACAAGAAAGGGAGAGAACTTAGCGCAACACCATTCACAAACCAAGCAGGAGCGGATCTGAGGCGGCCGGATCACGGTAGCCAACCCACGATGTCTCGTTAGCGTTAGGCTGGAGCAATCCAAGCCAAGCACGCGTCACCTAGACTGTTGGATAAAGGCTGCGGTGAATTAAAAGAATGCCGGATAGGTCCGGTCGCAAGACCGGATAGCCCGCGAATATCAGCATCACCAACCGCCGGGAACCTAACTCACCCCGACTGATCCGCCGCCTCAAACCCGCTCCTCCTTACACAAAAGAGCGAATGCAAACACTCGCACCAGACTTCTTTTGCCCGTTGACAAATCCACAGCCATATCAACGAGAACAAGATGAGCCGCCTCGAGCGAGGGCGCGCATCGCTACGGATTGGCAGGTTGAACTGATGTGAAGCTGGATAGTACGGCGGCTCGCGGTCGGCTCCACCGCACGGTTTAGATGCTTCACAGGTCGAGGAAGTGAGGAGGAGGCGCTGCTGCTTCGCGGGCGGCGGCGTGTCGAACATAGAAATACAAAGAGGCGATGAAAAGCGAAAAAGCAATCGCCAGTGAACCGAAGATGTGAGCCACGTGAGGTGACAGAGAAAGCAAGTTGGAAATACCAGGAAAATTGCGGGCCTGAAGCAGAATAGACGGTCCGGTCTGCAACAGCA
>DATCAX010000449.1:0-9702 GCA_036512375.1 Candidatus Angelobacter sp.
GGTGCTTGAGGCCCGGAGCGCGGGCATGATTCCCACGATGATGCCGGTAAGGAGGGCTGCGGCGAAACTGTAAGCAAAAACCCTCCAGTCGAAACTGAAATCGAGCCGGATGGGCACATCAATGTGCAGGCTGACCGACGCGATCAAGCTGCTGCCCAGCTGTCCGATCACAACTCCTGCAATGCCGCCCAGCAGCGCCAGAAGGGAGCTTTCCGTAAGCAACTGCCTAACCAGCCGTCCGCGTCTGGCTCCGACCGCGGTCCGAATGGCCATTTCCTCCTGACGGGCCGATGCGCGAACCAGAAGAATATTGGTCACGTTGACGCAAGCGACCAGCAGGACCAGGCCAGCGAGAATTAAGAACACCATTGCAACAAACGATAACGAACCGGAAGGGTCGGGTTCCGGTCTTGCCAGCCTCTCTGGGAACACGCGAATGGTGACGCCCTTGTTAGTTTCGGGATACTGTTGTGAAAGGCGACGGGCAACCACATTCAGCGAAGCTTGAGCCTGGGCCACACCCACACCCGGTTTCAATCGTCCAACCAGCGAGAGGGCCCGCTCATTGCGTGCCGTCCAGAGCTTGCCTGAATCTTTTTGCGTCACGGCTTGACTGAACGGGAGATAGGCATCAGTCTCCACCAGCGCATAGACCCCATGAAAGTTTCTGGGAACCACACCGACAACGGTGACGGTGTGTCCATTGACCAGGATGCTCTTGCCAATCACGTCGGGATCGCTGCTGAAGCGCCTCTTCCAGTAGGAATATCCAAGTACAATCACCGGATCGGCTCCGGGAGCTTGTCCTTCCGTGGGCAGAATCAGACGTCCCAAACCCGGCCTGATACCCAGCATGTGGAAGTAATCACCGGTCACATAGGTCACGACGGCCCGCTCCACCTTGCCGCCTACACTCAACCCTGCCAAAGTTAGTTCGTAGCCGGAAAGGCCGGAAAAGCCCGCAGCCTGGTCCTGGTAATCGAGAAAATCGCGGAAAGAGAAAGAGGAAGCGAAAGTTGAATCCTGCAGTTGCTGTCCCACGACGGCGACATTCGCTGCGTCCGGCACTGGCAGGGGGCGCAGAAGCATAGAGTTAACCACACTGAAAACCGCCGTGTTGACGCCAATGCCCAACGCCAGTGTGAGCACTGACACCACGCTGAGACCAGTCGTCTTGGTCAGCAGGCGGAGCCCGTAACGAAGGTCCTGCGTCAGCGCGCTAATCATCCACCTCCAAAGCCGCGGAATAACTCCTTCGGGATCTTCGATAAGAATGAAGCCATCATCAATAGTGGCCAAGCAACCCCCGGTCTCTGGCTGTTGCCTGCGCCCAACGAAACACAAGCAGACCGATGACGAGATAGACCAAAGCCGTCAGCACCAAAAAGTAGACATCGCTTAAACGAACACGCGAAGCGGGGCCTAGCATGATGGAGCGCAATAATCTTATCCCCTGAGTCAACGGCAGGGTAAGAGCGAAATAGCGGAGCGGGCCGGGAAGCTGTTCGACCGGCGGCAAACAGAGAAACAGCAGCACGAATTGCACCAGTGTCATGGCATTGCCGATACGCTTGAAAATGAGGGTCAGGGCCCCCAGCATGTAGCCCATCCCGCACAATCCGATGGTGGTGAGGGCGATAACGGGAAGCGTCTTTCCCAACTGCAAGGCGACAGATGCCCCGGTGGACAGCACCAGGAGAAAAAGCAGGGGAACCAGCATGGCGAGACTCGCCAAAAATGCCGCGACGAAGCGCATGAACAATACCAGTGAAAAATCCCAGCGCGAAAGATACAACTGCTCCAGGGTGCCGGTCTGCGCTTCCTCAGCGATGTTCTGGCTCATGCTGTCTATGGCAAACAGCGACAGAAACCACAGCAAGTACCCGGCGATTGCTTCAGTGGCAGAACGGGAAAGATCGGCGGACCGTACCGTACCGACTCCGGCAAGGAACCTGGATCCATAGAACATCCCGATGAACAGGACGTACAGGACGAGCAGGCTGGTGAGGGTCTGGAGCGGGTACCGGGCCATTTTCACGAAACCGAGTTTGATTTCCATCCTAAGTGCTTGCGCTAAGGGTTTCACGGGAGCCCTCCAGAAGGCCCAGGTAGACCTGGTCTAAGCTCGGTTCGACACGATGGAGGCTTACAATGGTGGCGGAACAGTGTTCCAGAACCTCCACGATCGAAGAAAGGTTCTGTACTCTCCCGCAAGGTATATGGAGTGTGGTTCCCAGTCCATCTTCAAAGATCTTCGCATCCCATTGCCGTTCCAATCTGATTCTGCAGCCCAAAGGGACGGTTCCCTGCAGGCGGATTTGGTAGACATCTACACTGAAGGATCCGAGAAGGCTCTTTACGGCATCAAGGGCCACGATTCGCCCCCGGTCCATCACGGCAATGTGTGTGGAAAGCGAGGCGATTTCCATTTGATGTGTGGTCAGCAGGATCGCTTTTCCTTCTTCGTGCGCCAGGCGGCGAATCTCCTTCTGAATGGCGATGCTGCTGTGCAGGTCCAGTCCCAGCGTCGGCTCGTCGAGAAGGAGGATCTGGGGATTCGTACACAGGGCACATGCCAGGGCGACCTTTTGCTGCATGCCGCGCGAGAGAGTTTGCACCAGGGCGTGCCGCTTGCTGGTCAATCCGAGGGTGGTCAACAGCCGGTCAATGGTCCGCGAAAAATCGCGCGTGTACGCTCCCCGGCAAGATGCGAAATATTCCAGATTCTCGGTCACCGTCAACCGCCAGTAGGTATTGCGGCTTCCTTCCAGGACGGTGCCAAGATGCAGCATCGCTTGACGCGGCCGTACGGCAACGTCCTCCTCGCCAATGCGGATGGAACCCCGCGTCGGCTTGATGAGGCCGCACAGCATTTTGATGGTGGTGGTCTTGCCGGCGCCGTTCGGACCCAAAAACCCGAGGATCTCACCGTGATGAAGAGCAAACGTGACCTCGTCCACTGCCACGGTCCTCGCTGATCCAGTCCCGAATTCTTTGCGCAGGTTGCGTACGGAGATTGCCGTGCTCATTGGGTACCTCAGCGTTTCACGCATAAGCCAGTGCCGCACTTGTCTGTAGCTCGTCCACTCCCTTGCCAAAATGGAGAGTGTTATAACGATCAATTTCAGCCAGGAAATCCCCGGCATGTTCGTCCACGGCCCCGGAATTCAACAACCCCTGCTCGGCGCGAGTGAGGGCCTTATCGAAAAGGTGGAAAGCCAGTTTTCCCGCGTTAGCGCCAACGTTCAATGCTGGGCAGCAGTGACTTGCCGTTCCCCGGAGACGGGGCCGGGCCGGGTTCCGGCCGTGAAACATCTTCAGGATGCAAGGCCAACTGGCGCGCGAGTCTTGCCAGGATTTCATCCTGGCGTGTGAGTTCCGGAATAACGCGATCTACGAGGCGGCGAAACTCCCGGACCCGGGGATCCTGGTCCTCATAGTCAAGGACGGCGCCGATGCTCGCGCTGATGGCCCGGTCCTCTTCCGCGAGACTGGGGGGCTTCCAGTCCTTGGTTCTGCCCGCGGCTTCATAGTGTTCCTTGCTCGGTGTTCCGGCGAACAGGCCCAGCTTGTTGCTGTAGAGAATATGCATCGCTTGCGGAGCCAGATAAAGCCGGGTCTCCTTGAGGAAAGACACGTTCTCCCGGAGTTCCTCCAAAGTGGTCTCCGGATCCACGAGAATGAAATTGGGGTGGCACTCCAGCCCGAGCTGCCGGAGAACAGTAATACCGTTCTTGTTTTGCTCTACTGACGCACGTTTGTTGAAGCTCTTCAGCATTCTTGGAACCCCGGATTCGACCCCCACGTTGACGCGTATGAGACCGGCGCTTTTCAGGAGGCTGAAGAGAGAAAATTCCACGTCCGTGGTGCGGCACTCGATGACAAATTTCACTCCCAGGTTCCGTTCCAGGAGCCCGGCCGCTATTTCCCGGGCGCGTACGCGTCCTTCGTTGCAACTGCCAAAGAAACTATCGTCGGAGAACCGGAAGGAGCGGAAGCCCCACCGCTCCGCCAGGAGAGTCATTTCGTCAAGAACGTCCTTCGCTGATCTGGGGCGCCACGGCCGGCCCGAGGAAGTCCTGTAAAAAGCCTGGACGCTGCAGTAGGAGCAACGGAAGGGACACCCTCTGGAAGAGAGAATCACTGTGCCCGGCTGGATTCCGTGCTTTTGAAACCATACTGCGGAAGCGGGAGAGTTTCTCGAGTCCAGATTATCTCTTGCGGGAAAAGGCAGAGAGCTGAGGTTCGGAATCAGCGGCCTGGGCTCAGTCACAATGATTTTTCCATTGTCGTGATACGCGATACCGGCCACCTGGTTCCACGCGGCTTTGTTGTCAAGTTGCTCCAGCAGGGCCAGAAAAGTGATTTCTCCCTCTCCTCTTACCACCACGTCAATGCAAGGATACAAGCGCAACAGGTTTTGAAATGTGAAGGTGGCCGGGTGCCCTCCCAGGACAATTACGCCCTTAAAGTCCGCAGCGCGCAACTGGAGAGAGAGATTTACGGCACTGGTGAGGTCAAAGGTGAAAGGCGCGGTGATCCCAATTACCCGGGGGTTCAGGGTCTGGAGGAGCGCAACGGCCTCTCCGTGATTCAAGGACTGGCTTTTGCAATCAAGGATGTCGACATGATGTCCTGCCTGTCGCGCACACGCTGCGATATACCCCAGGCCCAGATATTCCACCCGCTCTTCATCGACGCTCCCGGCTTCTGGCGGTACGACCAAAGTTATGCGCATGGCTGTGCTCTCTCCTGCAGGCTTAAGACTCCGGAATACCGATGAAGGAGGTGGTCCTTCATGTTGTCCATGTAAGCCTCGACTACGGCGCCGCAGCTCTGGCAATTAGGATTGAGCATCGATCCCGTGCGTTTGTAAGCGCCATAGGCGCAGCCGCCTCCGCAGAGGGTGGCGATGGCGCATTCCTTGCACTCCGGAATAGTCAGAACGCTTCGCGTTGCCCACGCATCGCAAGTGTTCTCATGGAGCTCGAATTCGGGATAGAACCTCCCAATCGCCAGATCAGGCTGGCCTATCGTTTGCCCGCACGGATAAATCATCCCATCCGGGCCGAAGCCGAAATACCGCAGGCCGTTGGCTTCGCAATAGGTGAATAGCGGGGGCATTTTCAGGGAAATGGACTCGGGCGCAATGACACTGGCAACATGGCCGAGCACCTTGAACCCATAGACCGCGAACGCAGGAAGGGCCTTGCCTTCGCCTTGGAACATTAACTGCACTTTGGAAAGAAGTTTGTCCTCCTCCAGGGTATTGCCTGCGGCCTCTTGGGCATGGGCCGTGACAGGGAATATGTAACACGAGAAATTGGGGAACAAATTCCATCCCCGCTCATCCATAAATTCCATGAGCCGGGGAAGACTGTCCACGTTGTTCTTGTCCACGTTGATCCTGATCGTAATCGGCAATTCCAGCTCAAGCAGCCGCTGCACGTTGGCGGTAATTTTTTCGAAGGTACCGTCGCCTCCTTTGAATAAACGCCGTTTGTCGTGGACCTCTTGCGGACCGTCCAAAGTGATCTGGATCTGTTTGATGGTTCCTTTGTAGGCGCACAAAAGATCGGCAAAGTGTCCCGCGTCCACTCCGTTGGTGACGATGTCAACCCCGTAGCCCTTCTGGGCGGAGCGCAGAAGGATCTGTTCCACACAGGAATGGGTCGGCCGCAGGAGCGGCTCGCCTCCAAAGAGAATGACGCGGGCCTCAGAGGAGGGATGAAACTTGTCGCGCAGTCTTTCAATCGACTGGAAGACGTGGTCCATCTGGTCTTCGGTCATGATTTTGACCGGACCTGTGGTCAGGTCGCCCTCGAAGCAATAGGTGCAGCGCAAGTTGCATGCGAACGTAGGGCAAATCGCGAACTGGAGAGGCTCTCTTTCCTGCCTCTGTTTCATGGCCGTGAACAGGCTCTGGAAAGCTGCCGCTTCTTCCTCTTCGCTATCGAACAAGTAAAGCCGCTTTCGCAGCCGGGCTTCCAGTTCCGAGCGGAGCTGGAGCGCCGCACCCAGATCGCCGGCGACCAGGCCCTGAATCGTTTTGTAGATCTGCGCATCAATGATATCCAGTGCTCCGGATAAAGTGTTGATCAACAAATGATGATCCGAGTCCAGCCGATATGAGATCATTCGCCTCGTAAAGTACATGTCTCTTCTCCGTTTCGTCTCCGGGTTGGAGTCTGAAAGCGCCCTCGCCAGTCATGGGTGTAGGGCCTCGGGGGAGAGTGTTTCTCCCCCAAGGGTGAAATGAGGGCAAGACTAGTCTTGTCCTCCGCTGACCTTGATGTTGAGGCAGCATGCCGCAGCTAACTCGGTGCTCACCGAATTCAGGATCGAGTCAGGGGACCACAAAGCGCAATCTTCATTAATTGCAAACATACAGATTTACCTCCACTTTCTATTTGTTATTAAGGGACTTGGAGTTGAAGCGAAGACCTTTATGAAACTCGTGTTCACCTCATCAGCGGCTTTTATGTATGCACGATTGTTGCCACGGCCCTGGCGTGCTGCAGGCAGCTTGTTTACAAATGAATTCATCGCAGGTTGCGGAAATGAACAGGTCTTGTCGGCTCGTGAATCTGCGATAGGATCGCGAATTTTGCGTCCGGTCGGCTGCTAAGTGACTGACCCGCAACTCCTTATGAGCTTATTGCGAGAGATCGCAGGGGTTGCGAAAGGTCGCAATCGCGGCAAGGGCCGCACAAACCAGAAAAGCAGGAACCCTTCCACAGGCGAGACAGCCAGACCCAGAAGATTCGATCGGCGGTCCGCAAGCGAAGCCGGCGGCCACGGGTAGAACGACGCAACACAAAAAGCTGATGGCGCAAAGCGAGAATGTCAGCGTGCAAGGCAGCACGGGAGCGTACGCAGCTGCGAAGAGAGGAAAACAGAAGCCAGAAAACTGTCAACATGGGAAGGCGACAGCCTCAGGTCTGGACGGGTAAGGTCAATGGTGCCAATCAGAACGGAGTTTTTACTAGGGACAGGCGCGGGATCACTCTCATACTGAGTGATGCACGTCACATCCCTTCCGCCCACGCTGGTGGATCATTGCTTCATGGAACAATTCGAACGAACGTTCGATAGTCTTTATGAAGGGCTGCAAGACCTCTCTTTCGTCGGCGTGCGGAAATGGAAAGAGCAGCATCCCGGAGCAAAATCAGTGGCGTTCTTTCCTGTGTATGCTCCGATGGAACTGGTCCATGCCGCGGGCATGCTTCCCGTGCTGCTGAGCGGGGCGGGCGACCGGCTCGACATCCAGCACGCCGATTCCCGGTTCGGTTCGTTCATCTGCTCCATCATTAAAACCACCATGGAGATGGCCATGACCGGCCATCTGGAGCCGTTTGATGGCCTGCTTTTCTCTTCTATCTGCGACTCCGCCCGCAACCTCTGTTTCGTGGTCAAACGTAATTTCCCGCAGATGTATGTGGACTTTCTACACTTGCCGCACAGTACATCGGAGTCCAGCGTGGACTTCCTCACGGAAGAATACCGCCGGATCATCACTGAACTGGAGCGACTGGGTGGATCGCCGATCCAGCCCGCCACGCTGCGCCAGAGCATCGCGCTCTACAACATACAGCGGAGACTGGTGCGGCAACTCTACGAGTTACGCGCGCAAAGCCCGCACCTGCTGCGGGCGTGGGAATCATACGTGCTCATCCGCAGCGGCAATTTAATGCCGGTAGAAGAGCATATCGATATTCTGAAGCAAGCTCTTGAGCGGATTCCGGCCCGGCCGGGAAAGAAGCGGGACGCGATCCGCGTGGTCATCGAAGGCTCGTTCTGCGAGCAGCCTCCACTGGAACTCATTCGTCTGCTCGAAAACGCCGGCTGCGACATTGTGGAGGACGACCTGACGATTGCCCAGCGCTGGTTTACGGAAGACGTTCCGCTCACGGGCGATCCGGTCCGTGCGCTGGCGGAGAGTTACGTGCATCGGTCGGTTTATTCGTCGGTGCGCCACGATTTTTTCAAGCCTCGCTGGGAAGGCCTGGCGGAGAAGGTCCGCAACACGCGCGCCGAGGCCGTCATCTTCCTGATTGCCAAGTTCTGCGAGCCCGCGTATTTCGATTTTGTGCTTTTCAAGAAGAAAATCGACGAACTTGGGCTGCCGCACCTGCTGTTGGAGTTCGAAGAAAAGCTGTTCACTTTTGACCGCCTGCGCACTGAAGTCGAGACCTTCGTCGAATCCCTGGTCTTTGACTGATTTGGTACCTGACTGAATAAGGAGCTGCCTCGATGGCCGAGAAACCTGCAAGCGAATACCGCGGAAGCATTCACCAGCGGCAGAAGGACCTGATGCTGGACTGGTACCAGCGTCTGGACCACTCGGCCGAGACCGGGGATCCGCCTGCCGTATCCATGATGATTTCCGGCAACTGTGTGGAATTGCTGGAAGGGTTTGGCGCGATTCCGCTCTATCCGGAAGTGAATGCGCTGCAGCTGGCGATCCGGCACCAGTCGCTGGAACCGATTCTTGCGGCGGAGGAGATGGGCTATGCCGGAGACAACTGCGCGTATGTAAAAGCCGATATCGGCTGCATGCTGAAAGGAATCACGCCCACGGGCGGCCGCCTGCCCAAGCCCACGCTGGTGCTGTGCAACTTTGTCGGATGTAACACCTACGTGAAATGGTTCGAACATGTGGCCGTATACACCGGAGCGCCTTTGAATGTAGTGGACGTGCCCTTTCTCCGCAGCGACCAGCCATCGCAAGCCGATATCGACTATGTTGTCCGGCAGCTCAAGGAGGTTGTGGGGCAGATGGAGAAGCTCACCGGGCGCAAGTTCGATTATGACCGCTTCCAGCAGGCGGTAGCCTATTCCAGCGAAGTCGAGGACCTCTGGTCGCAGATCAAGCACCTGGCCAAGAACTCTCCGTCCCCTTTTGACGCGTATTTTGATGCCATCACCCTGATGGGACCTTTATACGTCTACCGTGGCAAGCGTGAAGGCGTGGAGTTCTTCCGCGCCGCGCTCAACGAACTGCAGCAGAAAGTCAGGGTAGGCGAGGGCGTTTATGACCATGAACGCTTCCGTGTGGTGGTGGAAGGCCCTCCGCCGTATCCCTACTTCCGCACCTTCCGTGACATGTTTGCCAGCTGGAATGCTGTCGCCGTGGCATCCACCTATTCCACGGTTGGCGGGTTGTGGGAATTCGGGTTCCGGCATGACTCGAAAACTCCTTTTGAATCGGTCGCCATGCATATGCTTGCGCAAAACGTCACCAACCGTAACTATCTGCAGCGCTACGACCAGATCCGGCGCTACGTGCAGGAATGGAAAGCCGATGGCCTCATTATTCATTTCGTAAAGAGTTGCCGCCTGTTTTCCGCCGGACAAGGCGATATGCGCGACTACTTCACCAAGCAACTGGGCGTCCCCACCTTATATATAGAGTCTGACCTGGAAGACCCGCGCTATTTTGCCGAAGCCCAAACCAAGAACCGGATCGATGCTTTCTTTGAGTCGCTGGAGCACTCCAAGCGCACAGCAGAACACGCCGTGAGAGCGTGAGGTCACAAATGAGAATTGCAGCAGGAGTGGACGTAGGTTCAACGCAGACGAAAGCAGTGCTCGTAGGAGCCAACGGTGACGGCATTCAGGTACTGGCGCGGTCGCTCATTGATACCGGCGCCAACGTCCGCAAGGCAGCGGAGAAGGCTTTCGACGAGTGCTGTCAGGCGG
>DATCAX010000450.1:0-3445 GCA_036512375.1 Candidatus Angelobacter sp.
CACCGGCTCGCGGCCACTGAGGCGGACTAAGGCGTAAGCCACAATGCCCGCAACCAGCAGAAATAGCAGGATGCGGTTACGCAGCTTACGCTGATCCATTTTTCCTGTTCATCGCGTTTCGCCCAATTCGCTCGTTACGAGTTACCCAGCAGACTGGTGCTTCACTTTGCGCCGAAGACATTCAACGGGTCGCCTGCTGAGTTTGTAGTGATGGATGACACGGCAGAATACTCCATTCTAGCAAGGCAACTGTATGTTTCTCCATAAGCTTCACGGCAGGCTTGCTGTACGGGCACTCTTACGTAAACCAAGGGAACCTCAGAGTTAGATGCAGCCGTCAGTCTACAAGCTATCTAGCGCGAGCCGGCGCGCAGCCCACCAATCAGTAATCAGAAGCGGGTCAAGGCTTGCAAACCGGGACTCTTTTCTGTGAATTTCCGGCCCTCAGTAACTTTGGAGTTGTCCGCGCGTAGTACACTGGGTTCGGAAGCCTCTTATGCGAGGCCTTGACGATGATCGAAGCCCGTAGTTTGTCCAAACGCTTCCATGACAAAAAACGCGGCCAGATTTGCGCGGTGGAAAACGTGAGTTTTACCTGCCAGCCCGGCAGTATCTACGGATTGTTGGGCGCTAATGGAGCGGGCAAAACCACCACTTTGCGCATGCTGGCGACCATCCTCGAACCGAGCGACGGCACAGCGCTGGTTTTTGGCCATGACATCATCGAGTATCCCGAAAAAGTTCGAGCCAACATTGGATTTCTCTCTACCGCGACAGCCCTTTATCCACGGCTCACCGCGCAGGAAATGGTGGAATATTTTGGCCGTCTCAACGGGCTAGACGAGGCCACGCTAAAAAAGAGGATTGACGACATTTTCAACCGCCTGGACATGAATTCTTTCCGGGACCGCAGGTGTGACAAGCTCTCTACGGGTATGAAACAAAAAACTTCTATTGCTCGTACGCTCGTTCACGACCCACCGGTGATGATTTTTGACGAGCCTACACTTGGTCTCGATATTATGGCGGCGCGCACGATCGTGGCATTCATTCGCGAATGCCGCCAAGCGGGCAAAACCGTAATTCTGTCCACTCACGTGATGAGTGAAGTCGAAAAGCTTTGCGACGTAATCGGCATTATTCATAACGGAGCGCTGCTGGCCGAGGGTACGCCCACGCAGTTGCGCGAGAAGTATCAAGAAAAGGATCTGGAAGAAATCTTTGTAAGAATTGTGACCACGCACGTAGCCCGACCCGTGCCTGCAGAGGCCTCCTAAGAATGTCCGCTCGAAATATCGCCATTGTTTATCGGAAAGAGTTACTGGAAGCCTTGCGTGACCGGCGCACGTTGATCTCCACTATTTTGGTTCCCATTCTGCTCTTTCCGATACTGACGGTGGGAGTAGGATTTGTTGTTGCCGGGCTCATCGAAGAAGCTGACCGGGAACCTGCAAGAATCATGATCCTGGGTGGCACAGATTCTCCCGGCATCGTAAGTAGCTTGGCGAAGAGCAAGAATCTAATCGTGGTGGCGGAACCCGCCAATTACGTGGAGCTTATTTCCAATAAAAAGATTCGCGCCGCGGTGGAAATTCCACCTGGTTTAGAGTCCAGCGCCGGTACGGATTATTCACCCGTAAAAATTTATATGTATTCGGGAGACCTGAAGTCCACGACCGCGGCGAAGCGCATTGAAGAATTTTTCAACGATTACCGTGACAATCTGGCGCGTGACCGGCTCAAGGCCCAGAAACTGCCGGCCAGCTTTCTGAAGCCTTTTGACATTCAGCAGAAAAACGTGGTGTCAGAGGAGAAAGTAGCAGGCGAAACCGTCGGCGGAATTATTTCCTACCTGGTGATCATTATGTGCCTCACTGGTGCGATGTATCCGGCCATGGACCTTACTGCCGGGGAAAAAGAACGCGCTACGATGGAGACGATTCTCTCGAGCCCCATTTCGCGCACCCACCTCGTTCTTGGGAAGTTTCTTCTGGTGCTGACGGCTTCGCTGGTTACAGCCGCGCTGTCGGTGACTTCCATGGGTGTTTCTTCATGGGTGTTTCAACATTTTCAGGACCAATCGTCCGGCTCCGCCATACACATCAAGATTGGTCTCGGCGCTGTTCTTTCTGTTTTTCTGGTGGCCTTGCCTTTGGCGGTGATGTTTTCGGCGGCATTGCTTACTATCGCGCTTTTCGCCAAGAGCTATAAAGAAGCGCAGAGCTACATCTCGCCCCTGATGGTTGTGGTGATCGTTCCAGCGGTCGCGGCCATGCTCCCGGGAGTAGAACTCACGCCACGATTGTCGCTGGTGCCCATTCTGAACGTAAGCCTACTTTGCAAAGATCTCATTGCCGGAACCTACCACTGGAACTCTATAGCTCTGATCTTTCTCTCAACCAGCCTGTACGCGGGTGCCGCCATATTTATCGCCATAAAGATGTTCCAGCGCGAATCGGTGCTGTTCCGCTCCTGACCTTTGAAGCCTGGGCTACGGGTGGTCAGAGGGAAAAGAGCGTTAAATATTTGTGGCCCGTAGAAATGACACGCAATAGTTAATCATTGATAAGCCGCCAGCCGCGAGACATCACTTGCTGGCATGGAAAGGTCGAAGAATACTGGTACTGCAGGTAAGGAAGAAAAGATGCGCGGTACTCTCGAAGATCGTTCCGTCAACCAGGCTGTTGCTGGGCTTCAGCGACTGGCAGTGCGCGCAGCCGTAATTGGCATGTCCGTTAGTTTGGGGATAGCGATTTTATATACGGCAATGCCTCGCGTGGCGACCGGTAACACCGGAATGAGATCGACCCTAGAGGCCATTTGCGTGCTGTTGTGGCCCAGCGCCGTTCTGATGCTAGGGGCCCAGACGTATCACGGAGGAATCGTATTGTTTCTACTGTCGGCGTGTCTTAATGCGGGATATTTCGTGCTGGCAACGATGTTGCTGGTGACCGTAATGCCTAAATTCAACTTTGCAGCTTCCGCCTCGAAATCTTCCGCCGGTCCCAGGCAACTTTCTGCTGGACCGCTGCCAGAAAGTCTGCGCCGGTCACGGCCAATCGCGTGAAACCAAAGCTCTGCCACGGTTAGGCTTGTCGCACCGGATCGTTTCTCGCTTCCCATTGATGGCTTAACTGTCTTACCGTTTCACGCATTCTCATCGCCAGCGCCGCGATGGTCTCGACGCGCTCCAACCCGCCGTGGGGAAGCTTTCCGTCGTTTTTACGGGCGATTTCGGCGAGGAGGAGTTCGGCGTTCCCAAGGATGCCGGTTAGAGGATTGTTTAATTCATGTCGCAAAACTTCGGCAAAATCCTTGGACCACTCCTCGGCCGCTTTTGCGGGAACAATTTCGGCGATTTGCTGGCAACGAGCGAGCCGGTGTTCCATCAAGTCCACCGCGTCAGTCATGCACCCCTCGGAGCGAGGAACATAATTAGCTACTC
>DATCAX010000451.1:0-2372 GCA_036512375.1 Candidatus Angelobacter sp.
CAGCATCATTGAAGCGTCGCACTTCGACGCAGGCACCACCTACGCAGCCGTCGACCGCCATCGGCTTGATGACATTGGCCCATACATCTATCGCACGCGCGATTTCGGCAAGACCTGGACGCGGATCAATGCCGGCATTCCCAACGGCGCTTATGTTCGTTCTGTGCGTGAAGATCCAGTCAAAAAAGGTCTGCTCTTTGCCGGCACTGAACTCGGCGTTTACTTTTCGATCAATGACGGCGACTCATGGCAGCCTCTGCAACTCAACTTGCCTATTTCGCCCGTTCACGATCTGGTAATCAAAGATAACGATCTGGTTGCCGCCACGCATGGCCGCGCATTCTGGATCCTCGATGACATTTCTCCGTTGCGCCAACTCACCAATCAAATCCAATCGGCAACCGCGCACCTGTTCCAGCCTTCGCCGGCCATGCGAATACGCGCGAGCACACATGGGGACACTCCTTTACCGCCGGAAGAGCCCGCCGGCGAGAATCCACCGCCCGGGGCAATCTTCTACTATTACTTAAAGTTGCCCGCACAGGGTGAAGTAAAACTTGAAGTTCTGAATGCCAATGGCCAGGTGGTTCGTTCGTATTCCAGCAAAGATCAGCCCTTCAGTCCTCCGACGCCGCCGGCATTTCCCGCCTACTGGTTCAAGCCGGAAAATCTGCTCTCACCCGCAGCCGGCATGCATCGTTTCCTCTGGGACGTTCGCTATTCCGCTCCTCCCGTCGCTCAACCCGGATACAGCATGTTTACCGTGGCCGGTCGAGACGTGCCGCGGGAACCGTCGGGCCCACAAGCTCTTCCAGGCTCCTATCAGGTCCGCCTTACCGTCGACGGTAAGACTTATACGCAGCCTTTTAAACTCACGATGGATCCCCGCGTCAAAACCACGCCGCAGGATTTGGAAAAACAATTCGCGCTGGAGTTGAACCTCGTCCAGACTTTGCAGCAGGCGAACCAAGCGGTTGACGATATCCACGCGGCCGCGCAGGCCGGCAAAATCAGTGCTGACGATGAAAAGAAATTGGCCGGTGCCCGTCGTCGTCGTGGCGAACCAGAACCGGAAGGGGGTCCGCAACAGCCTGCATTCGCCGCGGTGATCGGCAATCTGGCGCAACTCATTGTCACCATCGACAGCGCGGACGCTGCTCCTACAACCCAGGCATCACAGGCCGCCGATAAAACCCTGGCCCAGGCGCAGGCTCTCCTTCAGCAATGGGAGGCGTTGAAGCGCAAGTAGCATGCAGACGGCGGAGATAGTCATCATTGGCGGCGGCATTGTTGGTTCCAGTATCGCCTGGCATCTGACGGATGCCGGTTGCAAAAATGTGCTGGTTATAGAGCGGGAAAGCTCGCAGGGCAAGGGTTCTACCGGCAAAAGTATGGGCGGAGTGCGCGCGCAGTTTTCCACGCCGGTGAATATCCAGATGTCGCTATACTCGATTCCCTTCTATGCCCGGTTCGAGGAGGTCGTCGGCCATCCTGCCGATTACCGTCCGCAGGGCTATCTTTTTCTCGCGACCAAAGACTCGCACCTTACCTATCTCCGCGACAATTTTGCGCGCCAGAAGAAGCTCGGGCTCACCACCGCGCGCCTGCTCCCTGCCGACGAGATCGGCACCATGCTGCCGCAACTCCGCTCCGATGACATTCTTGGCGGCAGCTTCTGTTCCACCGACGGCTTTGTCGATCCCTATAGCGTAATGAATGGCTTCATGGCCTCGGCGGCTGAGCACGGGGCAACTCTATGGAAGAAGACTGCGGTCACCGGTATTACCATTAACCAGCAAGGAGCATTCAGCGTAGAAACCTCTCGCGGCCCGGTCTCGACTCGCACGGTTGTGAACGCCGCAGGCGCGTGGTCGGCGCAGATTGCAAAGTTCGTCGGCATCGATCTTCCGGTTGAGCCGCTGCGTCGCATGCTCGTGCCGTCCGAGCCTTTTTCCGACTTCCCGCACTCCTCGCCCATGGTTATCGATATGAGCACTGGATTTCATTTTCGTCCCGAAGGCCGCGGCTTTTTGCTGGCATGGAACGATCCTGAGGAAACACCGGGCTATAAAACGGACTTCGAGCCATCCTTCATCGAGAAAATCCTGATTCATGCCGCTGACCGTGTGCCTGTCTTTGAAAATCTTCCCATCAATCCCAAGCGCGCATGGGCGGGACTCTATGAGATGACTCCCGACCACCATTGCGTGCTTGGTCCGGTGGCCGCCGTACCCGGCTTCTTCCTGGCCAACGGCTTCAGCGGGCACGGAGTGATGCACTCCCCTGCCACGGGCAAGATTCTAGCTGACTTAATTTTGCAGAAAAAAACTAATGTAGTAGATGATGTTTCCGTCTTGCGCTTCGAACGCTCT
>DATCAX010000452.1:0-19194 GCA_036512375.1 Candidatus Angelobacter sp.
GGAAAAGAGAGCTTCGGAAGCAAGACTGTTCACCCCAATGCCCAGGCCATCCCGACTGCTACCGCAGTGCTCAGCAGGTTTACCAAATCATTATTGAGTAAGCCGCGACGTTCAAAAACCGCGCCCAGCAGGCTATCGATCACTGTGCCGAAAAAGCCAGCCAGAATAATGGTCGCCATCTGGCTGACACCTGCCAAACCCGTTGCTACGGTAGCCACAGCCACACCTGCCGCACCCGCTAATGCTGCAACAGTCCCAAACAAGCTGATGCCTCCATCTGTGCCCGCGGGAACTGCTTTGAAATTCGTTACCAGCAGCGTCTTTCCGGGAAAGGCCATTCCCATCTCGCTGGACGAAGTATCTGCCGCGGCTTCCGCCAGTGCCGCCAGCGCCAGCACTGGCCATCGTGTGCCGGCCACCGCAACCACCAGTGCCGCGATTCCCAGGTTCGCCATGGCCTGTGCGGCGGTGCGTCCGCCAGCGGGTTCTGCGGCGCGGAGCTGTTGTTTGCGCGCATGGCCCACCCGTGTCGCCACCAGCGTGACGGCAAAAACAATCAGCAGCGCCAGAAACATCCGCAAATCGCGGACAGCCATAATGAACGCCACCGCCGATCCAGCCAGTGCTCCGCTGAAATTAACGCCCCCAGCAAACCAGGCCAGCACGGCAAATCCCGCAGTGATGGCAAGTGCGGTCAGGAATCGCTGGCCGCTGGGCGGAAATTCGGCGTGGTGCAGCCATTCAAAAACAGCCAGAATCACCACGGCAAAGCCGAGCGCCAAAACGTCAGAGGTCCTGCGTGAGCGCGATTCTTGCAGTGCGTTCCTCCTGGCGGTATGCCACCTCCCCTGGCGGCATGAAAGCCCTGTGCGCATCGTACAACAAGAATTTGATGGTATGACGTGGCTAGTCTTATGAATCTTGCGGTTCGGCCTGCAACGGCGTTGGCCGGCCAGCGCAGCTTTGCTTGGAATCTGCGGGGCTCCCGGGTTTTGGATGCAGGAACTGTTCGCGCTCTTCTTCCAGCCGCGACAACTCTAGATAAGTGCGGGTCTGGTCCCAGCCCAGCGCGCTGCCGATTTTCACTGCGGCTTCGCGGCTGCAATTTTCTGACCAGCAAGCCCCCAGCGCCACGGGCACGCGACGCAGCAGGATGTCGCCCAGCGTGACGGCGGATTCATGCGCGACGGCTTCCACGGCCTCCGCCACCAGATGGCAGCTATGCTGGCAGAGCGGTTCGCGCAGGCGTTCGTCGAGTGACGCGGCATGTGCGATGGCCAGAGCATGGCGGCCGTGCCATTCTGCAATCGCTTCCGCGCAGCCTTCGGGAATCTTGGCTTTGCAGGCCACCAGGCGTGCCCACCCGCGGACGGTGGATTCAACGTCTTCTTCGTCGGCGGGCGAAGCAAAGACGTTCACGGGCTCCGGAATGTCGACACCCAGCTTGCGGACAACGTCTCGTGCCAGGCTTGCGGCCGTGGTCAGTTTGCCGCCAATCACGGAAATCAGCCCCGCAGCGCCTTCGTCAGTGTGGTCGTGCAGAACATGTTTGCGGGTCACTGAAGTTGACGCTTTGCCGGGTGAAAAGGGAAGTGGGCGAATTCCAGCAAAACTGTAACGGATGTCGGCCGGCGTAAGGCCGGAGTGGGGAAAGAGTCGCGCAAAACTTTGGAAAAGATAATCCCGTTCCTGTGCGCTGGGCTGCGGATTATCAGGCACATTTGAGTCCGCCACCTCGCTGGTGCCGACGAGCAGTTGCTCATTCCACGGAATAACAAAAATTGGCCGCCCGTCAAGGGCTTCAGTGTAGATGGCTTGCGGTGGAGCGCCGGCAAACTTTGGCAGCACCAGATGGGATCCGCGCACGCCGCCGATCATCTGCGGCGTTGCTATCCCCGATGCTCCAATCACCGCGTCAGCCCACGGGCCGGTTGCATTCACAATGTTTGTGGCGCGGACAGCATATTCCTGCCCGGAAATCAGGTCGCGCAGCCGGGCTCCGGTAACGCGCCCGTTCTCACGGGAAATTTCCAACAGCTTCGTGTGATTGCAGACCACCGCTCCGGCAGCGACGCTTTCCGCCAGCCACTCCGCCACCAGGCGCTCGGGGAATTCGCATTGCGCGTCTTCATAAGAGTAGATTGACCAGTGATTGCCTTTGTCCAGTTGGCGCTCAAATGCGGTCAGGTCGCCGGCAGACCCGCGTTTACCGCCAGCCCACTGATGATAGAGCCACAGCCCGGTCCTGATGGAAAGCGAACTTCGCAGCAACGAATGACACTTCTTCGGCAGCGCCAGCAGAAACTGCAAAGGACGCACCAGATGAGGCGACTGGGACAGCAGGCGCTCGCGTTCCCGCAGTGATTCACGCACCAGCCCTACTTCAGCATGTTCCAGGTAACGCAGCCCGCCGTGAATGATGCGTGTCGATCGGCTGGTGGTGCCGGATGAAAAATCGCTTTGCTCGACCAGCAGCGTGCGCTTGCTCCATTGCGCACACTCCCGCGCTACGGCAACGCCGTTAATACCTCCGCCGATGACCAGAACGTCAAAGTTATGGTCTTGCGTTTGGAATGAGCTGCTCACGCGTACATTTATTTAGATGCTTTTTCTGGAAAGGACAACATTACTTCCGAACACAACTTTGGGATGATAGCTGTTGCTCAGAGAAAGCGCGGCTTTCAAAGGACTTACGTCCGGACTTGATGCAATTCGGCGTGGGTCGTGGCCCAGAGCTCAGGATCGATCGCCGGGAAGATAGAGTCGCGCACTTCGATTGCTTCCAGTTCCTGAAGCTTCTCCGCTGAAATCTGATGGGTCGCTTCAAAGCGGCGCCAGGTGTCCAGCAGGACGCGGAATTGCTCCAGATGAGTATTGAAACGCTTTTCCGCGTAGTCGCGAGCGGCCTTGGTGGTGATCAGAAACTGCCAGTCAGAAGATTCCAGCAGCATCAGCTCACGGCAAAGCTGCTTTACCAGCCGCGTGGCGATTTCATTCCCGCGCCACAAGCTGCTATTAGCGATCTGCTGCACGGCCAGTTCAGAGGGATAAATATGTTTCCACGTCCACTCGGTATCTTCGTTCAGCCAGACGCTGTTATTGCTCTCCGCGCCCCACGATCCTTCCGGCAAAGCCACGTAACCCGCGGGCGGAAACTGGTCAAGGTAATCGGTACATGAGATCAGCTTGACTTGCGATTCCGGCTTGGCAAATTCCAGCGCCACGCACTTCAGCCACTCCGGACCTTCAAACCACCAGTGCCCGAAAAGCTCCGCGTCAAACGGTGCGGTCAGGATCGGGGCGCCCGCGCCCTTCTTGCCATAACTCGCCAGCGTTTCTGTGGTGATCCTGACAAAATGTTTCGCGTGTTCGCGCGTACGCTCCAGTGCAATGGCCGGATCATACGGCTGCTTCAGGCCCAGATCGATCTTGGACCCAGTGATGCGCCAATAACGATTTCCGCCCGGCCAGCGCTTCTTGTGGAACTCAAGATAGTTCGCGTCGCCAGGATATCCCTGATCGCCGCTCCAGACCTGCACGCTGGTGCGGGGATCGCGCGTGAAGAATGCAACCTGCGCCTCGCGATCCGGACCATCGGCGAAATATGGCCGGTAGAAGTTTTTGTGCGGACGCTCCGGCACCGACTCCATCGCTCTGGGAACACCACCGGCCAGCAACTGGTACGGAGTAAAGCGCGTGGAGCTGTCCACCAGGTGAGTGTCAACGTAAAAGAATTGAAGGTCGTGTTCGGCCAGGATCTGCTCCACGCCTTCGCGGTAAAATGGCGGGCGTCCCTGTGGCGAACCAGGACCATTGAATGAAACCGGGAACTGCCACTTACCTGCGGGACGATAGCCACATTCCGGCAGCCATATGCCGCGTGGCTTGCGTCCAAAGAAACGCATATGCGTTTCCACGCCGGTCTTGACCTGTGCGCGGATGGAAGAGTCCGTACCCAGCAGCGGGAAATATCCGTGCGTCGCGCCGCAGGTAATGATCTCAATGGCGCCGGAATCGTAAAAGTGCTGGAACCCACCGATAATGTTGGAGCCAAGCTCGTCAAACTGGCGCAGCGCCTGCTCATAAAAATGCAGCCAGAACCGTGAGACGTTCACCATGTGTGGCTCGCCCTGAAGGGTGAAGTCGTCGGCGTCTTTGTGCGCGGCCTGGATTTTGCGCAACAGGTACTTCGGAAACTCGTCTTTGAATACCGGATGTGAAAGCTGTTCCAGCAGAATAGGAGAGAGATTTACGTTCGCCTGGAGCGCCAGCCCTTGCTGCTCCAGTTCGCCGAAGACACGCAGCAGGGGAAGATATGTTTCGGCCGCTGCTTCATGCAGCCATTCCATTCCATGAGGCCACGTGCCATGGTTGACTACATAGGGAAGATGGGAATGCAGAGCAAAGGTCACATATCCCAGCGATTTGTTCTTTGGATTTTTTGGCGTCATCTGAAGAATTGGCGGCCCAGATCAGGGGTACCAGCGCAGGCCTCTCTCTTAGTGAGATGCAGAACACGAGCCTAAACCTCAAGTTTACTACAATTGGCGGGAGTGAGCTGTTCTGGACGCTCCGAATCAAACCGGCACAGGCTATCCAAGGCAGGAAAAATGCAACCCTCGCCGAGTGAAATGGCGACAGATCGGAAACATGATTTCACAAGCGTTCAGCTTACTTACGGCTGCGCGATCTTAAAACTAAGCGGCGGAGGAGGCGGATTCTTCTCCTCCTTGTCCGCTGAGAGCAGGTTTCTTACGGACTCGCTCAGGCTCACGCAGTTGCAGCCACGCCGTTTCGATTCATACAGGGCCTCGTCAGCATAGCGCAGCAAAATCTCTGGAGTGAGTACTCCGTCCTGCGAAAAAGAGATGCCGAATGACGCTGTGACTTTGCCAAGAGAGTGGCCTGCATGTTGCAGGTCCAGTTTGGCAACGGCGTCGCGCACCTGTTCCGCACGCTCGCTCACGCTTTCCAGAGAAGTATCCGGCAACACCACCAGGAACTCTTCTCCACCGTAGCGGCAGACAATGTCTTCCGTGCGCACGGAGCGGCGCAGCATGGCGGCTACTTCTTTCAATACGATGTCGCCGGCGGTGTGGCCAAAGCTGTCATTGAACACCTTGAACTTGTCGATGTCTGCCATGATCACGCCCAGGCCGGTGTGGTGGCGGCCGGAACGATGGAGCTCCTGTTCCAGGGTTGCTTCCAGAAAACGGCGGTTGTAAAGACCGGTGAGCGGATCACGGATTGACTGGTCGTGCAGCTTCTCGCGCAGGCGAAGGTTGGCCAGTCGCAACGCTGCATATTCGCCAGCCTGCTGGATCATCGACAGCCGCGAAGCAGAAAGCTCGACGGAAGTGTCTGTACTGATGTGGAGAATTCCAAGGGTTTCACCCAGTGCGGCCAAAGGCAGGCAGACATAGGCATCGGGAATACTGCCGCTGAAGTGGCGGCAAGTGAGCCCGCGTGAAGTTTCCACCTGAAGATGCAGGCGGCCGCCGCGCATCGCGCAACAATCTTCGGGCGAAAGAATATGTTGCGTTGGACTGAGAGATTCGCCCCAACTCGACATCACTCCCATCAGATTGCGCGAGCTGTCGATGGCGAACACAGCTCCGGCGCTGTGCGGAATGAATTTTTGCGCGTATCCCCCTAAAACCTCGTAAGCTTCCGGCGCGTTTACACAAATCTGCAGGTTGGCCTGCAACTCATTCAGCAGCTTTCCGCTCTCGGTTTCAATCTGGAGCTGCTGCAGCGAGCCTTCCAATTTCGTTTGCGAGTGCAACGCCGACTGCTCCGCGATGCGGAGCTTCTTGGATTCCCGTATGACCAGCACGAACAGGAATGCCATCAGTGCGCTGAAGACGCCAACGCGGAAGGAAACGCTCCGTTCCACTTCCTGGGCGCGTGCCTGCGCCGCCAGGTTGCGCTCGCGCAGAAGGACCTCTTGCTCGTCCTTGAACTTTTGTACTGCGTTGCGCACGCGGTCCTGCTTAAAATCGGTGGCCGGGCTGTGGTAAATCAGCAGCGTTTTGTTGGTGCGCAGGTTGTCACTCAGCTGTTTCAATTCTTCTGTAATCCAGACCTGAAGTTGCTTGATTCGCTCCTGTTGGGCCGGATCGTCCTTGGTCAATTCCTCGACTCGCGCCACGCGCTTCCAAACCTGCTTGGAAGACTCGGCGAAAGTATCCAAATCCTGTTGTTCCGGCGTCAAGATGTAGTGGAGCCAGGCTTCACGTGCATCTCCCAGGCCATCCTGAATGGCATCCATCTCATAGAGCACCTGGTGGGTGTGTTCCACGTACACCTGCGAACTCAACAGTTCACGCGTGCGGGAAAAACTGTCCCAGGCCATCGCAACCAGGAAGGCCAGCATCAGGACGAAGGCAAATGGGAGAAGTCTGCGAGCGTCGAGCGCGCTTTTCAGCACGTTCTTTCCGCTACTTTTTAAATGCAAAGGCATATATATAGATTCCGGAAGGCCGAGTTTCAGCATTGGCTACTTTGGCCCATAACCCAATTTTTGGGGAAATTTGACGCAATGATACATTACTTTTATGTCAACGGGCGCAAAATTCGAACGTGCTAAGTCGATTATGGCCAGGTTACGAGCGCCCGGCGGATGTCCCTGGGACCGTGAGCAAACTTTCGACTCCATTAAGAGATACACCCTGGAAGAAACCTACGAAGTTCTGGAAGCGATTGATAACAGAGACTGGAAAGAGCTTACGGGCGAACTCGGGGACCTGCTGCTACAGGTGCTTTTTTACGCCGAAATGGCGGAGGAGCAGGGCTCTTTCACCATCGATGACGTGCTGGACACGCTCAGCAACAAGCTGATTCATCGCCATCCCCATGTGTTTGGCGACACAAAAGCAGATGATTCAGCCCAGGTTCTTAAGAATTGGGAAGCGCTCAAAGCCGAAGAGAAGCGCAAAAAACTGCCAACTAGCGGCAATACTTTGCAGACTAGGTCGCCCCTATTGCTGGACAGCGTTTCTTCCCGGATGCCGGCTCTTCAGGAAGCCCACAAGATCAGCTCCAAGGCGGCGCATGTCGGGTTTGACTGGCCCCAGTTGCAGGGCCTGTTCGAAAAACTTGCAGAAGAAACGCGGGAGTTGCAGGAACACCTGAAAGATTTGCCGCTATCCGATAAGCCGGACGTTCCCCAGAAACTGCGGGAACAGGTGGAAGGTGAAGTCGGTGATCTCTTTTTTGTGCTGGTGAATGTTGCCCGCTATCTTTCCGTCGACCCGGAATCCGCTCTGCGCAAAACCAACAGAAAATTCCGTCGCCGGTTTGGCTGGCTGGAGGAGCGGTTACTGGAGCAAGGCCGAACGCTGGAAGAAGCGACGCTGGAAGAGATGGAAACATTATGGCAACAGGCAAAAGCGCTGGAGGGATCCAAGCCTTGAGCGTGACCGCGCCGCGAACCGATCAGATAACCATCCGGAAATGTGCCGGGATGGACGAACTCAATGCCTGCGTCGCACTGCAGAAAGAGGTCTGGAACTTTGACGACGTTGACCTGGTGCCGCTGCGCATGTTCGTGGTCAGCCAGAAAATTGGAGGCCAGACCATTGGCGCTTTTCATGGCGACGATCTCGTCGGCTTTGCCTTTTCCATTCCCGGCAGCCGCGCCGGTCATGCGTACCTGCACTCCCACATGCTGGCTGTACGCGATTCTTTCCGCAACCATGGCCTGGGCCGCAAACTGAAACTTGCACAGCGCGACGACGCAATTCAGCAAGGCTTTGAACTTCTGGAATGGACCTTCGATCCGCTTGAAATCAAGAATGCCCACCTCAATCTGTCGCGGCTGGGTGCGATCGCACGGCGCTACAGCGTTAACCATTATGGCCATTCCTCGTCGCCGTTGCAGGGCGGCCTGCCCACCGACCGGCTGGTGGCGGAGTGGTGGCTCAAATCAAAGCGCGTAGTCGAGCTGTTGGACAAGAAGCAGCCGCCGCAATTCCACGCAGAGAAAAAAATTGAAGTGCCGGCGCAGATTTATGCGTGGAAGGCGTCGCCTGCTGACCGTCACCAGGCGGCCGACGTGCAAAAGCACAATCGCGAACAGTTTGTGTCCGCATTTTCCCAGGGCCTCGTAGCGCTGGGTTATGAACGCGACGGGCAGGAGAACGGAGCATTCCTGCTGGGACGCTGGGATGAAGACTGGTCGTATGCGTCAACCGACGAAGACTAACTGCCATGCCGGTGCGGCAGACAGGAGAAGCGGTGAAAATTGAAGCCATTACCTTGCGCGAAATTCATATGCCGCTGGTCCATTTCTTTGAGACCAGCTTTGGCCGCACCGCGGAACGCCGCATCCTTCTTTTAACCATTCATACCGATGGACCGGAAGGCTGGGGCGAATGCGTGGCCGGCGAAGACCCTTTCTACAGCGAAGAATCGATTGATACGGCGTGGTACGCGACAGAACGCTACCTTGCTCCAGCGCTGCTCGGGAAAACGATTGAACGCGCGGGCGATGCGGTTGCTCTGTTCAGCAAGGTCCGCGGACATCGCATGGCCAAGGGCGCGGCGGAAAACGGTCTTTGGGACGCAGAGGCGCAGGCGCGCAATGTCCCGCTATGGCAGTTGCTGGGCGGAACGCAAAAAGAAATCCCCTGCGGTGTTTCCATCGGCATTCAAAACTCCCACGAACAGCTGTTGGAAAAAATTGAAACTGAAGTCAATGCCGGCTATCGCCGTATCAAGGTCAAATGCAAGCCGGGCTGGGACGTGGAAGTCTTTGCCAAAATCCGCGCGCGCTGGCCGGACATAGTGCTCAGTTGCGACGCCAATTCCGCTTATACGCTGGATCAGGTAGAGCACCTGAAGAAGTTTGACGCCTTCAACCTGCTTATGATCGAGCAGCCGCTCTGGCACGATGACTTCTACTTTCACGCGCGCCTGCAAAAGCAATTGAAGTCCAGCATTTGTCTGGATGAGGCCATCCACGGCTGGCGCGACGCGCAGGCCGCGCTGGAATTGGGCGCCTGCAGGATCATCAATATCAAAGTTGGGCGCGTTGGCGGCTTCAGTGAAGCCATCGCGGTCCATAACGTGGCACACCGCGGAGGCATTCCCGTGTGGTGCGGCGGCATGCTGGAAACCGGCATTGGCCGCGTGCATAATATCGCTCTCTCAACCCTGGCCAATTTCACTCTGCCGGGCGATGTCTCGGCGTCAAAGCGTTACTGGAAAGAAGACATCATCGAACCGGCGGTCGAAGTTTCACCCCAGGGATTCATCAAAGTCCCGGAAACTCCCGGACGGGGATTCAAGATCAAGACCGATTTGATTGAAAAGTTAACGGTGCGGAAGCAGACGCTGCGTTCCTGAAATGTTTCTGAACTCCCAAGCGGAGCTCTTTCTGAAACCCCGAAGCGTAGCGAGGGGCCCCTATCAGAACAAGAAAAATAGAGGGCACTACAGAAGCCTGTTGCTAATGACGCGGAGAGAGTCGCAACTGGAGCGCATGACATGGCCTCCGACGTTTTGCGCCGCACCTTAAGGATCTCGTAGCTGTAGGGCCCCCTCGCTACGCTTCGGGGTTTCAGAAAAAGCTAATTGCCCCTCAACGCCTCATTAGGATCCACCTGCGTCGCTCGCCGTGCGGGCAGGTAGCTGGCCAAAAGCGAGATCACCAGAAATGTCACCGGCGCCAGCACGAACGTAGTCACATCCCGTGCGCTGATCCTGTACAACAAACCTGAGAGCATGCTGGCCATTATCCAACTCATCGCCAGGGCGGCCGCCAGCCCAATCGCAACTCCGGTGATGGTGAGCTTGAGTCCATGGCCGACCACCATGCGGAGAATGTCAGCCTTCTCCGCTCCCAATGCCAGGCGGATTCCCATTTCCTGGCGGCGTTGCGCCACGGAATAAGCCAGTACGCCGTAAATGCCGATGATCGCGAGCACCAGCGCCGCGGCGGAAAAAACACTCAGCAACAGCAGTATGAATCGCGGCTGCGCCCGCGAGCCGTCCATGATTTCGTCTACCGTCTGGATGTTGGTGACCGGTTGGTCAGCATCAATGGCGGCAACCTGCGCTCGTACAACGGAGACCATGGTGTTCGGATTAGCGGCGGTGCGTACCAGCAGGTTCATGTTTCCCCAGGGCAGTTGGGAGAAAGGAAAATAAAGTTGCACCTGGGCATCCAGTGCGAGTCCGCGATTTTTTACATCTGTAGCCACGCCTACAACTTCAGAAGGGGGCTGCCGGCCCAAAGCAATGTGTTTGCCGATCGGATTTTCATTCGGCCAGTAGCGGCGCGCCAGGGCCTGATTCACAATCACGACGTTGGGAGCCCCTGCCTTGTCCGCATCCGTAAATTTCCTGCCCGCCTGTAAGGGAACACGCATGGTCTTGAACCATGCGGGGCTGATGGCTTCAATAATGATGAAGGGACGCTCCGCCAGCGGAACCTCAGGCTGGCCTTCCGGCAGCACGGGAGTGATGCGCTTGGGAACCAGCGGAAGCGCGGCGGAAACGGCCGCGGAGCGTACACCCGGCAGCGCAGAGATGCGCCGTGAAAGATCATCGAAGAATGCGACTTGTTTCTGTGCCTCCGCATATTTCACTGTGGGTAGTGAAATGTTCATGGTGAGCACGTTCTGCGGATCAAATCCTGGTTCTACAGTAAGCAGACGAGAGAAGCTGCGCACCAAAAGCCCGGCTCCGATCAGTAACAGCAGGGAAAGCGCTACCTGTCCCACCACCAGCAGCCCGCGCAGTTGCACGCGACGGTGTCCCCCGGTCGAGCCACGGCCTTCATCACGCAGAGTCTGATTTACGTTTGTTCGGGAAAGCTGCAGGGCAGGGAAGATGCCAAAAAGGACTCCGGTAAGAACGGAGATCGCGAGCGTAAAAAAGAGTACCTGGGGGTCCATGGTGATGGGCAGGCCCTGCGGCAGATTGTTGTTGCCCAGTGTTGCGAAATATCTGGTGGCAGCCCAGCTTAACGCCAGTCCCAACAGGCCGCCAAGGAAAGCCAGCAGCACGCTCTCCGTCAGCAGTTGGCGGATCAGAGCACTGCGCTGCGCGCCAAGGGCGGCACGGACGGCAATCTCTTTTCTCCGCGAAAGCGCGCGTGAAAGCAGCAGGCTGGCCACGTTGGCGCAGGCGATCAGCAACACGACGCCGACCGCGCCGGAGAGCATTAGCAGCATGCCGCGAATATTCGCCACCACGGAGTCTTGTAAGTCAGTAACCACCATGGAAAGATCGGGCTTGGCGTCGGGCGCTCCCGGATTTTCTTTCTGGAATTGCTGGTCCAGAACAGCCAACTCCGCCGCCGCACGTTGCCGCGAAACGCCATCCCGCAGGCGGCCGATGATCGTGAGATAGCCCACACCCATGCGCAAACGTTGTGGAGTGAATAGTGAATGTTCGAAGTAGCGAGGGCTCCAGATATCGGCAGGCGCGAGAAACGGAAACTGAATGCCCGCTGGGAGCACGCCGATAATGCTATAGGGCGTGCCGTCCAGTGCAACGGTCTGGTTCAATATCCCCGGATCTCCGCCAAAACGGCTGTGCCAAAGCGAGTCACTAATAACGATGACCGGCTTGCCCGCTGGTTGAGATTCATCGGGGACAAAGAAACGCCCGGCTTGCGGCTTCACTCCCAGCACGTCAAAAAAGTTTGCCGACACTCTTGCCGATGAGACCTGCAGCGGCTCTCCTCTGCCGGTGAGATTGAAGTTGTCATTGGCGGCGGCCAGCACGCCGGAAAACGACTGGCTGCGGTCATGCACAATGTCAAACCGGTTCAAGCTGCAACAGTGCGACTGCCCGTCTTTGCCTTGCACGTCCAGCGAAATCAGCTGTTGAGGCGATGAGTAAGGCAGCGCTTTCAGGAGCACGGAGCTTGTGATGGTGAATATGGCAGTGTTGCCGCCGATTCCCAGCGCCAAGGTAAAAATGGCGGCAATCGCAAACCCGGGATTCTTGCGCAGCATGCGCGCACCAAAGCGAAGATCTTGCAGGAATGAGTGCATACGGCCCCCATTATAGGACGTGGAGTCATTGGAAAAGTAATCGCCGCGACCAGGTCTTTGCTCTTCTTAACCCACCACACGTCTTGCCCGGCGATCCCAGCTGATTCCAGGATGCTGACTACGGATGGACGCCTTTGCGCACAAACATCACCAGCGTGTTACCGGGGCGCAGGTCATGCGTGCTGAACAACCGGTACTGGCTGCCAAGCTGGCGCTCCACCTCAGGGACTTGCGATTGCAGCGCGATCACAACGGGCTCTGAGGTATCGACGACATGCCCCCAGTAGCCGACATGCGTGTACTCGCGCAGATACCACGGCAGCGGCCAGGGCGTCGGCACGACGACTGTGATGCCGATCTCTTTTTTAGCCGGGTTGGCGGCGGCAATGGCATCAATTTCATTCACAAGATTGAGGAAGTCGCGTTTGGTGTGAGCGTATATGTAGACGTAAGCGTCATTGTCGTAATTTACAAAGCTGACGTCGATTGCCTGATACAGGGAAAACACAATCGCCGCCCCCGCTATAACCACAGTAAAGGCGCGGGTGCCTGGCTTGTAAGCTTCGCCAATCAGGTAGCCCGCCATGATCGTGAGCGGCAGAATAATGCTCAGCGCCAGCCAGGGCGTTTTATACGGGACAAGAGAATACGCCGCGAATATGCCCATCGACCAGAAGGCGCAGAAGACGGTGAGATAGCTGCGCGCTCGAATCAGCGCAACCAATATTCCGACCGCGCCGAGCATAAGAACAGGCGACTCCTCTACCCACATCCAGGAAAGGTAAGTCAACCACTCCCGGTTGTAAATGCCGGATTGGCTTGTTTTGGTCCAGTAGGTAAACGTCAGCACAGAATCCAGAATGCCTCTGGGATTGGTAAAGAAAGAGGAGTAGAGCAGGACTGCTATGGCCGCAAAAAGCACAACGGCTTGCAGGTAAATTTTTTTCGTACTTCGCGCATCATCGACCGCGACCGCTTCCGGTAGCCAAGGCGGTATTTCATCAGCGCGCTTTCGAATACGTAAGTAAACATTCGTGCAGGGAATCGCAATAAGCCATACCCCAGCGGTGATGATCCATGTTTCTTTAGTCGCGAACAGGAGCGCCGCGGACGCGGAAGCCAGCATCAAGTAGCGCGGCTTGCCGGTATCGCGATACCAGAGCCACGCTACGATCACTCCCAAAGTGAAAAACACAAACAGGATTTCATGGATGAAATAGCGCGAGAAAAAAACAAAGCCGGGTGAAACAGTGGCAAACGCAGCGGCTGCAAGCGCAGCAACGGATCCCATGTATCGGCGCAGGCAGAGCATAAGCCATACCACACCCACGCCGAAGGCCGCCGTCACAAAGCGGATGGCAAATGTGCTCAGCCCGTGTCCCCAATGCAGGAGATTATTCACGGCGGTAGGAATCACCGCCAGGTAATAGAGTGATGGTCCGTGATAATTGCCGGGATCGTAATGGTAATAGCCGGTTCGGAAAAGGTTGACCAGAAACAGGCCATTGACGCCTTCATCGTGATGCAGCGGTTTTTGCGTCAGGTAAATCACCCGCAGCAAAGCAGCCGCTATGAGAACAACCAGACAACCCCACCACCAGCCGTTGCGTGAAGGGGAGCCCGCCTCCCGAACAGCAGCAGGAGCGTTGGACCGTATGTTGGATTTGCGCCTGCGCGCCTTTGCGGAAAGCTGTGTCATCCCTGCGGTCATCCTAAATCAGGAACGGGTCACTTCTTCCGAATGCTTTTCGCGCAGGCTTTCCGCCACGTCAATAAACTCCTGGCTCACGTAGCGCGTCTTGGCTACCGCGTCGGCGATGGGAACCGAGCTGATATCGTTCCCCTTCAGCGCCACCATGCGGCCGAATTTGCCTTGATGCACCAGATCAATGGCGCCAATGCCGTAGCGGGTGGCCAGCATGCGATCAAAAGCCGTCGGCGAGCCTCCGCGCTGTATGTGCCCCAGGACCACAGCGCGCGTCTCAAAGCCGGTGCGTGCCTCAAGTTCAGCCGCCAGAGTGTTGCCAATGCCGCCCAGCCGCACGTGCCCAAATTCATCTGTTTTTCTGCGTTCAGTCTCCGCGGAACGTGTCGATAGCTTGGCCCCCTCCGCTACCACGATGATGCTGAAATAGCGTCCGCGATCATGGCGCGCCTTGATGGTTTCCGCAATCTCCTGGATATCAAATGGCTGCTCAGGAATCAGGATCACGTCGGCACCGCCGGCGATGCCGCTGTAAATGGCGATCCAGCCGGCTTCGCGGCCCATGACTTCCACTACGATCACGCGGTTGTGCGCCTCGGCCGTGGTGTGCACGCGGTCAATCGCTTCCGTTGCGATGCTGACAGCCGTGTCAAAGCCAAAACAGAGGTCGGTGCCGGTGAGATCGTTGTCGATCGTCTTGGGCACGGCCACCACTTTCACGCCGCGATCAAACAACTTGAGTGATACCGACTGGGTATCGTCCCCGCCCAGCGCGATCAACGCGTCAACGCCATTTTTTTTCAGGTTCTCAATGCAGCGCTCCAGGCCATTTTCTTTTTTGGATGGGTTGGTGCGCGAGGTGCGCAGGATTGTGCCGCCCTGCGGCAATATCCCTTTCACCGCTTCCAGGTCGAGCGGCCGCGTGATGTTTTCCAGCACGCCGCGCCAGCCTTCCAGAAAGCCGACGAACTGGTCATTATGATGAAAGATGCCTTTACGAACAATGGCGCGGATTACCGCGTTCAGTCCCGGACAATCGCCGCCTCCGGTAAGAATGCCGATCTTCATTTTGTAACCTCACTTGCTGAGTGGTCCCGGGTTTCATACAGCCGATACGCGCCTGCCTGGGACACTCTTTTATACTTCGACCAGAATTGCTCATTTACTTTGAACGACGCAAGTTCCAAAGGTCCGACGAGCACGTAATCCACGTTGTACTTTCGCAACAAGCCTTCCGCTTCAGGTTCTCCTGAATAGATGCTTGCAATATCCGCGCCGCGCTGAGAATAATCCAGGCCGCGTGACCACATCCAGGCCGGGAAACCCAGCAGAGAACGCCTGCCAGTCAAGAATACCGGAGAATTGAAGGTTGGTGCGTGCAACACCACTGCACGCGGGAAAGCCTGGGCAGAAATCTGGCCGGCAATGGCAATTTCGGAGGGGTCAAATTCCCGGTATTCAGGTGCTTCAGAAACCACGCGCAACAGGTCCAGGCCACCCGCCAGAAGCAGCGTGGCAAGCACGGCCGGGGCAAGCCAGCGAAGCCAGGAGCGCTGCTGCCACCATCGAGCCAGAAGCAATGCCACGATTGGCGCGGACGCGACATACCAAAGGAAAAGAACCTTGATGTTGTCCCATATCCACGGAGCTACTCTGATCAGGTTGGGAACAATGAAGCAAAAAGCAAATGGCGCGTAGAACTTGAGCAGCCGCGGAGGCAGCTTGAACGTAGCGCCTCGCCACAGCAGGGCCATCACCAGCAGTGGAATAAATAATCCCGTATTCACCAACCAGAACCACACCACGTTATGCGGGCCATGGTCCCATCCTGGTTGCCAGGCAACATAACTGCGGGTGTTTACGCCGCCGGTATGCGCAAGCCACAGGACCTCTGGGGCAGAGACGACAAGCGCGACGGCAAAAAAGAAAAGCCAGCTTCGCCACGCAGAACGGAAGATCAGAGCCAGGCAGACTGCCACGGCCATCACGGCCAGGAAAGTGTGAGCATGGATGAGAGGCAGCAGTCCGGCGCACAGTCCTGCGGCCAGCATCCGTCGAAGATAAAAGTTGGGCGGTTCCGGCTGGGGCCATGCACTGGCCTTGCGGGAAGCTTTGCGTCGAGCCTTGGAGACTTTCGCGGCCTTCCCGGCATTTCGTTGCTCCAGTGCCGAAGTGGCAGTCGGATCGGCGGGAGACTGGGCATTTTCCTGCTGCGATATCGCCACCCACCATTGGCAGAAAATGGTGATTGCCAGCGGCATTCCGAAAAGAATGCTGCGTTGCGGTACAAACAATGTGGTGAGCGAATTTCCCCAGCGCAAAATGCTGTTGGGAACAATGGTGTAGTCGTGTTGCAGGCTCCCGAGTGTGGAGAAAATCTCGGCAAGGCTGCCGTCAGAGAACAGCAGCCACCATCCCAGACCTCCGCTGAAGAGAACGAGCAGCGGTGCAATCACGCCGGCAAGGCGGTTGCGCGTGAGCAGGATGGTCCAGTAATGGAGTAAGCCCACAAACGCCAGCGCCATCACCATATTTTGCAGCCACATGGCAAAGATCACCCCGGCGCCCACGCGCACCAGCATGGCTGCCAGGAAGTCGACCAGAAATGGATAGGCGAAGCGCACGCCGGCAAAAGTGGGATCCTCAGGCGGCAGGTTCTGGCCTTGAACAAAGCTGTTGATGACCTGAAGATGAAGCGGTAGATCGCCCAGGTTGTTGGTGAATCCCGTATAGATGCCGTCAGGACGCTCGAAAACCGCGCGGCCAAAGACCATCGCCAGCAGAATAGCGACAACAAGATAAAAAACCAGGTAACCGACGCCGGCAGCGCTGGAACTTTTCGCCGAAGCCTGGGGACGCAGGGAATTCAGAATGAAAGCGCGGCGTTCGCGATTCACCACCAGCAGCCATGGCAATAGGAGCATGGCCGAAGTAAAAATGATGCTGGCCGCGCCCAGACCCAGAACCAATGCCAGCAGAAAGCCAACCGTCGCCATCAGCGCCATGCCAATGGATGCGCCCATGCACAGCCGTGCGGCCCGCGGGGTACTGCGGTCAAAAAGAAAGGTGATCAGCGTACCACCGATGATCGCGATGAGGAGCAGGAGGCAGGCGACAAACATGGTCAGGCGGGGCTTTCATCAAGCGAAATTAGAGCGAGGGACAGCAAAAAGAAATGGCCTCCGGAGCGAACGTTGCTAGATTCTAAATTATGCCTGAGAGAGTGGCGCAGAGTCCGTGTTATATATAGGCGTGATGCCAAAGGCCCAGACTATTGTGACAGTGCTTGTATTGTTGATCTGCGCGCTCGCAGGTGCGCAAGAGGCCGCGCCGAGCCTTGACTTGCGTGACCTGAAAGGCGCTCCCCACAAGCTGGAAGAGTATCGCGGCAAGCCCGTGGTGCTGAACTTCTGGGCCACCTGGTGCGTGCCCTGCGCCGCTGAAATGCCTTTGCTAAATGAAATGCAGAAACGCTATCAAGACAGAGTTCTGTTCATTGCCGCTTCTATAGACGATGACGATAGGACGCCCCAGATCGAAGTGTTTATCAAGAAGCACCAGGGCGATGCATTGACCGTGATGATGGGCGCGACCCTCGACACCCTGCAGGATTTTGGCGTCCAGCAGGTGATGCCGGGAACGGTTTTTATCGACGCCGAAGGAAATATCGTCGACCGGCTCAGCGGCGCGCTGAAGCGAGCTGAACTGCAACAACGTTTGCGGAAATTGACCGGCGAGCCGGAGCCAGCGCCCACGCCGACTCCCAAAGTGGCGAAGAAAAAAGCCGGGAAATCACCTCCACAGAAATTAATGCCGGCAGCGCAAGAACCTGCCAGACCGGCATTCTAGGGATGCAGTCCCACGCCAGGCAGATCAATTCATGAAAAAATATTTAATGCTGACCATTATCTTGGTGCTCGCGGCAGCCGGCATTTTCATTCGATATGAGATCGTGGCTCCCGCCAGGGCTGCGGCGCGCGATCTGGAGGCCATCAACGGTCTTACCGTCGGAAAGACGACCGAAGCCGAACTGCTGGGCCGCAGCGCCTTCCAGACTATGGACATACAATGCTTTCAGGCAAACTGCGTTTATCACACACAGAGAACAAACCGTCTTCTAAGCACTCTACGTCTTGCGCCGTTCACATTTTTTGGTACAAGAGTTACGGTTCGTGACGGCATGGTAACGCAAGTCTCGGTATTTATGTTCAATTTCAGGCTGCCGGGACTCTCGCTGACGCAAGAGGAGTTGCCGGCCGAGTGCGCCTCCAGTCCATGCGTAAAGCGAGCCGTACTGCCAACAAAAGCTGTAGTCGGCATCATGGTTCTTTTCAATAACGAATCTGAACTCAGAAACCGCATGGTGGAAGCAGCACAACCCGCCTGCCTGTCGCGCCTGCACGGATGCAGCACCTATGATGAACTCATGCCACTGTTAAAAGGCCTGAACCTGCAAGGCGATCCGCAGCAGCCCGTCTCAGGTAAATAGAAATTCTTTCGTACGCAAATCGCGAACCATGTCGCGAAGTTTGGCGGCTTTCTCAAACTCAAATTTCTTCGCCGCTTCGCGCATGTCACTTTCCATGCCGGTGATGTATGTATCCAGTTCCTCCTGCGACTTAAAGTCAGGCAAGCCATCCGCTGCCTGGGTGACGTCAACGTAATCTGCCTCGGCAATTCCGGCCAGCGACATGGAAAGCGGACGGATGATCGACTCTGGCGTGATGCCGTGCTCCTGGTTGTAAGCCACCTGAATGGCGCGGCGGCGGTCGGTTTCGTCGATGGCGCGTTTCATCGAGTCAGTCATCTTGTCGGCGTAAAGAATGGCGCGGCCATTCAGGTTGCGGGCACAACGTCCGATCGTCTGAATCAGCGAGCCGGCCGAGCGCAGGAAGCCTTCTTTGTCTGCGTCGAGGATGGCCACCAGCGAAACCTCGGGCAGGTCCAGGCCTTCACGCAAGAGATTGATACCGATCAGCACGTCATACTCGCCCTTGCGTAGATCGCGCAAAAGCTTGATTCGCTCCAGCGTTTCGATTTCCGAGTGCATGTAGCGGCAGCGCACGCCAACTTCAGCATAATATTCCGCCAGATCCTCGGACATGCGCTTGGTCAGCGTGGTCACCAGCACGCGCTCGCCCTTGCTTACACGGTCGCGAATCTCATGCAGCAGATCATCAATTTGGCCTTTGACTGGGCGGATTTCCACCGGAGGATCGACCAGGCCGGTGGGACGAATGATTTGTTCAACGATCACGCCGGAAGATTTGGTCAGCTCATAGGGGCCGGGTGTGGCGGAAACGTAGATGAGCTGGTTTGTGCGCTCTTCAAACTCTTCAAATTTCAGCGGGCGATTATCAAGCGCCGACGGCAGGCGAAAGCCGTACTGCACTAAATTCTCTTTGCGTGAGCGGTCCCCATGCGACATGCCGTGCAACTGCGGGACAGTCTGGTGCGACTCATCCAGAAACATGATGAAGT